>NZ_JBDJPF010000030.1:0-78302 GCF_054957865.1 Streptomyces xingningensis | reverse complement strand
GAGAAACCCGGCCCGGAGAAACCCGGCCCGGAGAAACCCGGCCCGGAGAAACCCGACCCCCCGAGGAAACCCGACCCCCCGGAGAAAGCGGAACGGCCCCGGCCGGTGATCAACCGCGACAACGCCGGTTTCTGGGACGGCGTGGCCGCCCACCGGCTGCTGATCCAGCGCTGTGACGCCTGCGGGAAGCTCCGCTTCCCCTGGCTGCCCGGCTGCGGTGGCTGTGGCTCGCCCGCCTGGACGGCGGTGGAGGCCTCCGGCGCCGGGACGGTCTACTCCTATGTGGTCATGCACCACCCGCCCTTCCCGGCCTTTGACCCGCCCTATGCGGTCGGGCTGATCGAACTCGCCGAGGGCGTACGGATGATCAGCAATGTCACGGGCGTGGAGCCTGGGCAGGTGCGGATCGGCATGCCGGTGCGGCTGGAGTTCATCACCGTGGACAACGAACAGACACTTCCGGTCTTCCGCGCCGAAAGCGCCCGGAAAGAAACCGAGTTGGCCCCGCTTTCCATTCCCATCACCCGCACCCTCGTCATCGCCGGCGCCATTGCCTCTCGCGATTACCAGGATGTGCACCATGACCCGGAGGCCGCTCGCGCCAAAGGCGCACCCGACATCTTTATGAACATCCTGACCAGCAATGGTCTGGTGGGCCGCTATATCGCCGAACGCTTCGGGCCCGGGGCCGTCCTCCGCAAGGTGGCGATCCGGCTCGGCGTCCCCAACCATCCCGGTGACATCCTGACGTTGACCGGAACCATTGAAGCCGGCAGCGCAGCGGAGACCAGAGTCTCGGTCATCGGAGTGAACCGCCTCGGCCGGCACCTCAGCGGAACGGTGACGCTCACGGAGGCCCGCTCATGAGCCTGCGCAACCCCGACACCCTCGGCGGCCGGGCGGCCGTGGCCGGCATCGGCGCGACGGAGTTCTCCAAGAACTCCGGCCGCAGTGAACTGGCCCTGGCCGCCGAGGCGGTACGGGCCGCCCTGGCGGATGCCGGGCTGGGCCCCGGCGAGGTCGACGGCATGGTCACCTTCACCATGGACACCAGCCCCGAGATCACCGTCGCCCAGACGGTCGGCATCGGCGAGCTGTCCTTCTTCTCCCGGGTGCACTACGGCGGCGGTGGCGCCTGCGCCGTGGTGCAGCAGGCGGCCCTGGCCATCGCGGCCGGGGTCGCCGAGGTGGTGGTCTGCTACCGCGCGTTCAACGAGCGTTCGGGCCGCCGCTTCGGCGCGGGCGCCCAGCGGCACGAGCCCTCCGCCGAGGGGGTCGCGCTGGGCTGGTCCCTGCCGTTCGGGCTGCTCACGCCCGCCTCCTGGGTGGCGATGGCGGCCCGCCGCTATCTGCACACCCACGGCCTGGAGCCCGAGGTCTTCGGGCAGGTGGCCGTCAGCTGCCGCCGCCATGCGGCGACCAATCCGGCCGCGTACTTCCACGGCAGGCCGATCACGCTCGCCGAGCATGCCGCCTCGCGGTGGATCGCCGAGCCGCTGCGACTGCTCGACTGCTGTCAGGAGACCGACGGCGGGCTGGCGTTGGTGGTCACCTCCCTGGACCGGGCCCGCGATCTTCCGCACCGCCCGGCGGTGATCACTGCCGCGGCCCAGGGCTCCGGCCGGGCCCAGGAGATGATGACCAGCTTCTACCGTGACGATCTCGCCGGACTCCCCGAACTGCGGGTCGTCGGAAACCAGTTGTGGCGCACCGGTGGACTGGGACCGGAAGACATCCAGGTGGCCATCCTCTATGACCACTTCACCCCGTTTGTGCTGATGCAGTTGGAGGAGCTGGGCTTCTGCGCCCCCGGCGAGGGCGCCGGGTTCGTCGCCGCCGGCGCGCTGCCGCTGAACACCCATGGCGGTCAATTGGGCGAGGCCTATCTGCATGGCATGAACGGCATTGCCGAGGCGGTCCGGCAGTTGCGCGGAAGCGCGGTGAACCAGATGTCGAATGTCGCAAATGTCTTGGTCACTGCCGGGACCGGAGTTCCCACGTCCGGGCTTCTTCTTGGCGCAGACGGATGAATCCAAGGCGTGTCATCGGCGGGGATCATGATATTGCCCCTTGACTTCGCGGTATGGACCGACGGAGAAAGATCATCGGATATCTCGTCGCCCTGATGGCGGCCCTGGCCCAGCTTCCGGCGGCGTATGCTCCCGCCACCGCGGCCGGTCCGCAGTACGGGATAAGGCGGGGTGCCACGGTGTTCAAGGGCCGGGGCTTCGACACCTGCGAGGCACCGCCGCTGACCACCCTGCGGGCCTGGGGAACCTCCGAATACCGCGCCGTCGGCGTCTACTTCGCGGGCCGTGCCCGCGCCTGTACCCGCCAGCGCTACCTCAGCCAGGCCTGGCTGACCGGCGCCCGCGACCTCGGCTGGAAGGTGCTGCCCCTCTATGTGGGCTCGCAGTCGCCCTGCGTCCGCGCGGAGAACAAGAGGGGTTACCCCATCGGGGACTACCCGGAGGACCAGGGCATCGACGAGGGCGTGGACGCGGTGCACAAGGCCGACCGGCTCGGGATCTCGCCCGGCAGCGCGATCTACCTCGACATGGAGGCGTACGACGACAAGGACGACGACTGCGCGAGCACCACGCTCGCCTTCGTCCGGTCGTGGAGCGCCACCGTCGTCCGCCATGGCTATGTGCCCGGCTTCTACAGCAGTGCCGAGTCCGGCGTCCGGCACATGGAGAGCGCCCGGCGGTCCGGGACGGACTCCCTGCCGGAGGCGATGTGGTTCGCCCGCTGGCGGGTGAGCCCGTCGACGGAGAAGGAGCGCACGCTCGCACCCGGCTCCTGGCACCACCGCCGCATCCACCAGTACGCCGGGGACGTCACCGAGACCCACGGCGGCCGGAAGCTGACCATCGACCGCAATCTGATCGACGCCCCGGTCGCGGTGATCGGCTGAAATACCCCTCCAGGAGGTGGGGCCGTCCCTCCCTGTACGACCTGAGGCGGATCGGGCTTCGGCACCTGCGGCCGATCCGCCGGGTACGGGTGCGCTCCTAGCGTTGAGGCATGACCACGACCGTGTGCCCCAGCGCATTCACTGCCGTGTACCCGACGTTCTCCTCCTACGTACGGGCACGCGGACCGGTGCTGCAGCGCACCGCCCGCTCGCTGACCTCGAACCCGTGCGACGCGGAGGACCTGCTGCAGACCGCGCTCACCAAGACCTACCTGGCCTGGGAGCGGATCGAGGACCACCGGGCCCTCGACGGGTATGTCCGCCGGGCGCTGGTCAACACCCGCACCTCGCAGTGGCGCAAGCGCAAGGTCGAGGAGTACCCCTACGACGAGCTCCCGGAGCGCGAGGACGCTCCGGTGTCCGACCCGGCGGAGTCACAGGCGCTGCGCGACGCGATGTGGCGCGCGGTGCACCGGCTGCCGGACCGGCAGCGGGCCATGGTCGTCCTCAGGTATTACGAGGACCTCACCGAGGCCCAGACCGCCGAGCTGCTCGGAGTGTCCATCGGCACCGTCAAGAGCGCGGTCTCCCGCGCACTGGGCAAGCTCCGGGAGGACCCCGAGCTGGCCCGGGCCGCGTAAGACCCGCCCCGGGGGTAGTGACACACCTCTGGAAACGCCACCAGAATCACCCGGGAACAACCCTCGTGGAATGGGGAGGCCCCTGGTGCAGAGCACGATGCAGGACGTACCGCTGACCGTCACCCGGATCCTGGCGCATGGAGCCACGGTCCACGGCCGAGCGCAGGTCACGACCTGGACGGGAGACGGCGGCGGCCCCCGGCGCCGCAGCTTCGCCGAGACCGGCGCCCGGGCCGCACGGCTCGCGCACGCACTGCGGGGCCTCGGCGCCGGTGAGGGCGACGCCGTCGGGACGCTGATGTGGAACAACAGCGATCACCTGGAGGCCTATTTGGCGATCCCGGCGATGGGCGCGGTGCTGCACACACTCAACCTCCGGCTGCCCGCCGGGCAACTCGCCTGGATCGTCGGGCACGCGGGCGACCGGGTCATCATCGTCAACGGCTCGCTCCTGCCGCTGCTCGCGCCGCTCCTGCCCCGGCTGGACTCCGTCGAGCATGTGATCGTCTCGGGCGAGGGCGACCGGTCCGTACTGGAAGGCTGCCGGGCCCGAGTGCACGGCTACGAGGACCTGCTGGCGGCCCAGCCGGACAGCCCGTACCACTGGCCGGAGCTGGACGAGCGCCAAGCGGCCGCACTCTGCTACACCTCCGGGACCACGGGTGAGCCCAAGGGCGTCGTCTACAGCCACCGTTCCGTCTATCTGCACTCGATGGAGGTCAACTCCGGGAGTTCCTTCGGGCTGACGCCGGGCGAGATCTGTCTGCCCGTGGTGCCGATGTTCCACGTCAACGCCTGGGGCCTGCCCCATGCGGCCTTTATGTCGGGCGCCTCCCTCCTCTTCCCCGACCGCTTCCTCCAGCCCGTGCCGCTCGCGGAGATGATCGAGGCCGAGCGGCCCACGGTGATGGCCGGGGTACCGACCATCTGGCAGGGCCTGCTGACCGAACTCGACGCCAGGCCACGCCCCGTCGACTCCCTCAAGGCCGTGATCAGCGGAGGGGCCCCCTGCCCGCCCGCCCTGATGAAGGAGTACGAGGAGCGCCACGGGCTGCGGGTGGTGCAAGCCTGGGGCATGACGGAGACCTCGCCGCTGGGCGCGATGGCCTTCCCGCCGCCCGGGCTCAGCGCGGCGGAGGCCTGGCCGTACCGCGTCACCCAGGGACGGATCCCCGCATCGGTGGAGGCCCGGCTGGCCGGGCCGGACGGCGCCTTCCTGCCGTGGGACGGGGAGTCGGCCGGTGAGCTGGAGGTACGCGGCCCGTGGATCGCGGGCGCCTACCACGGCGGGGTGAACGGCGAACCCAGCCGGCCGGACGACAAGTTCAGCCCGGACGGCTGGCTGCGCACCGGCGACGTCGGCACGATCACCCACGACGGCTATCTGACGCTCACCGACCGGGCGAAGGACGTCATCAAGTCGGGCGGCGAGTGGATCTCCTCGGTCGAGCTGGAGAACCACCTGATGGCCCACCCCGAGGTCGCGGAGGCCGCAGTGGTGGCCGTCCCGGACGACAAATGGGGTGAACGCCCCCTGGCGGCCGTGGTGTTGCGGGACGGTTCATCGACCGGTTACGAGGACCTGCGGACCTTCCTGGCCGACCGGATCGCACGTTGGCAGCTGCCGGAGCGCTGGGTGCGGATCGCGGCGGTGCCGAAGACGTCCGTCGGAAAGTTCGACAAGAAGTTGCTGCGCAAACAGTATGCGGACGGTGAGTTGGAGGTCACCCTCCTGGCCTGAGGGCCGCCGGTACCCGACGACGCCACCCCCCGACCCAGCCCACCACCACGCTCACCCCGGCGATCGCGCACACCGCGCCCCACCCCCACCGCCCGAACGCCGGCCCCGCGAGCGCGGTGGCCACCGCCCCGCCGAGGAAGGCGGACATCACATACGCCGTATTGGCCGTGGCCGGGGTGGACGTCGCCGCCAGCGCCCGCGCCTGATTGGCAACCTGCCCCGCCACCAGCCCCGCATGGATCAGCACGCCCGCCGCACACAGCGCCCACAACTGCCGCCCGCCCAGCCAGAACACCGGTACGGACGCCGCCACCAGCACATACGCACCCACCAACACCCGCCCCGGTCCAAACCGGTCGATGAACGTACCCGACACCGGGGCAACCGCAGTCGACGCCAGCCCGAACAGCCCGAACAGCCCGGCCGCCCCGGTCGACAGGTGGTAAGGCCCGGACGCCGAGGTCAGCAACAAGGTGACCGTGGTCCAGAGCGACATCCAGGCCCCGAACAACCCCGCCTGCCGCAGGCAGGCGGCCCGCAACTCGGCCGAGGAGGCCAGCATGCGCGGCATCCCGGCCATCGCCCGCAGCGGATTGGCGGCTCGCCGCCGCCGGTTCTCGGCCGGCAGCAGCAGAGCGGTCATCAGCCCGACAGCCACGGTCAATGCCGCCGCACCGTAAAAGACGGCCCGCCACCCGTACGCCTGCCCCGCGAGCCCACCCAGCACTCGCGCCGCGACGCCACCCGTGAACAGCCCGGCCACCACCGCGGACACCTGCCGGGCCCGCCGCTCGGCAGGCGCCCGCTCGGCGACGAGCGGCACCAGCAACTGCGGCACGACCGTGGCGGCGCAAGCCGCCAGCACGGCTCCGGCCAGCGCGGGCAGCCCGGGCGCCAGGGCGGCGACGACCAGGGCGGCGCCCGCGGCAACCGACAGGATCCCGACGAGCCGCCGCCGGTCCGCGGTGTCCCCGAGCGGCGCGAACACCAACAGCCCGACGGCATAGCCGAGTTGGGCGACCGACGCGATCCAGCCCACGCTGGAGGACGGGACGCCGAAGTCCCGGGCGATGAGCCCGAGCAGTGGCGCCGCGAGATAGATGTTGGCGGCGGTGACCGCCGTGCACAGGGCTATGACGCCCAGCAGGATGCCGGGCCGCGGCCCGCCTGGCGCCGATGTGGCAGACGCCGCCTGCGCCGGGGTTCCGGCCCTGGACGCGGAAGGATTCATAAGGGTGGCTGCTCCGACTGCTCTGACTGCTCTGACTGCTCCGACCGAACCGACCGCACCGGCTGCCCCAAATCTCCAACCAACCAGTTGGTTACCGCATGAATATCCGCCACCCGCGCACCCCCTGTCAACCAAATAGTTGGTTACCCTGAGTCCATGGCAACAGTCAGGGACCCCGAGGCGACCAAGGCCCGCATCTTCGCCGCGGCCACCGCCGAATTCGCCGCCCATGGCATCGCCGGTGCGCGCATCGACCGCATCGCACGCGAGGCCAAGGCGAACAAGCAGCTGATCTACGCCTACTTCGGCAACAAGGCCGAGCTCTTCTCCCAAGTCCTGAACAAGCGCCTGACGGAACTCGCCGCCGACGTCCCCGTCGACGCCGAGGACCTGGACGGCTGGATCGACCGCCTGATGGCCTATCACGCCGCCCACCCCGAGGTGATCCGGCTGGTCTACTGGGAGGGCCTGGAGTACGGCACCAGCAGCTTCCCCCACGAGGAGGAGCGCAGGCGCCACTACGACCGGAAGGTCGCCGCATTCGCCGAGGCGCAGCGGAAGGGCGTCATCAGCTCCGACATCCCGGCGGGGGACCTGCTCTTTATGATGATCGCCCTGGTGTCATGGACGACCGTCCAGCCGCAGATGAGGCGGGTGCTGACCGGCGCCACCGAGGAGGATCACGATCGCCTGCGGGCGTCTGTCCGAACGGCCGCACGCCGCATCGTGGGGCACGCTTCCTGAGCCTCCCCGGGGGACACCCCCGCGAGTCAGCCCGGACTGGTGCCGATCTTCCCCAGCAGATCCACGATCCGCCCCTGCACCTCCGTGCTCGTCGAGCGCTCCGCGAGAAAGAGCACCGTCTCCCCCGAGGCCAGCCGGGGCAGTTGCGCCGGATCGATGCCGGCCGAGGTGTAGACGACCAGCGGCGTACGGCTCAACAGGCCGTTGCCGCGCAGCCAGTCGATGATGCCCGCGCGTCGGCGCCGGACCTGCAGCAGATCCATCACCACCAGATTCGGACGAACCTGTTCCGCCAGCGTCACCGCCTCGCTGTCCGTCGCCGCACAGGCCACCTGCACACCGCGCCGCTCCAGCGTCGCCGTCAGGGCGTTGGCGATCGGCTCGTGCTCCTCCATCAACAGCACGCGCGGCGGGTGCATTTCGCTGTCCCGCGGGGCCAGCGCCTTCAGCAGCACGGCCGGGTCGGCCCCGTACGCCGCCTCCCGGGTGGCCTGGCCCAGGCCCGCGGTCACCAGCACCGGGACCTCGGCCGCGACGGCGGCCTGGCGCAGCGACTGCAGCGCGGTCCGGGTGATCGGCCCGGTCAGCGGGTCCACGAAGAGCGCGGCCGGGTAGGCCGCCATCTGTGCGTCGACCTCATCGCGCGAGTGGACGATGACGGGCCGGTAGCCGCGCTCCGTCAGCGCCTGCTCGGTGGACGCGTCCGGGGCCGGCCAGACAAGCAGCCGACGCGGGTTGTCGAGCGGTTCGGGGGGCAGCTCGTCGTCCACCGGCGGCCGTACCGCCGCCACGGTGTTGACGATCTCCACCGCGCCGTTGGGGCCGTCGAGCGGCTCGGGCCCCTCGGCGCCCTCGTCCGGAGCCCCTATGGCGAAGGTCCGGCCCTCGGGCGCGACCGGTGGGTGCGGTCGCGCGGCGGGCTGCGCCTCGCGCTCCCCCTCGGCCGGGTTGCCCAGCTTCCGCCGCCGCCCCGAGCCGACGCTGGTGCCTCCGGGCGGAGTGGCGTCGCCGGGCGGCGCGAATGGCGCGCCCTGGCCGAGCGTACGCACGCTGATCGGCCGTGCGGTCGCCGCCGGACCGCCGCCCTGCTGCGGCGCCGCGCCCGGTTCCTCCGCGAGCGGCCGCCGGGCCCGCCGCCGGCCGGTGGGCGAGGCCGCTGGTTCGGCCGGTGCCGGGGCGGCGCTGGGCGCGGCGGAAGCGCTGTCGTACGGCGCGGGCCCCGGCTGCGCCGGAACCATGGGCTCCGCGGCTCGCGAACCGTCGGCCGCGCCCGGCGCCTTGGGCGCCTCGGGCTCGGGCCTGCGGTCGGCCTCGGCCGGCGGCAGGGCGAACGCGGTGCGCGGTACGTCCGGTTCGGCGTCGGCCTGGCCCGGGATCGTCCGCTCGGGCGCCGCCGTCTCGACGGCGGAACGCCGGGCCCGCCGCCCGGTGGGTGCGGCCACCGCGACCGGCTCCGCCGGCCCGCCGGACTCGGGCGTGCGGTCGGCCGCCGCGGGTGGCAGCGCGAACGCGGCCCGCGGCGGCTGCGGTTCCGGCTGCCGCGGTTCCACCTGCTCGCGCCGTGCCCGGCGCCCGCCGGACTGCGGCGGCACCAGCCCCGCACCCGACGGCGGCGGCCCGGAGGCACCGCCCGCGGCACGCGCGTCGCGCTCCTCGGCCCCGGTCCGTTCCGCGTCCGGACGGGCCGGGGCCCGCCGCCGCCCGGTCGGCTCGGACCGCTCGGCGAGCTCGCCGCCCGGGGACCGCTCGGCCTCGGCCGCCTGGCCGGTGACGGCCTCGGCGGCCCGTTTCCCCCGCCGCCCACCACCCTGCTCCGCGGCAGCGGAACCGGCAGCGGAACCAGCGGAGCCCGGGGCCGAACCCGAGGCCGTGCCCGGCCCCTCCGCCGCCGCCCTGGGCGCGGGCATCGGCATTATCGTCGTCCCGCTGCCGATGCTCGCCGGGCCCGATCCCGGCCGCTCCGCCGAGGCCGTCACCGGCCCGTCGGCCGAGGAGAGCGGCACCTCCAGTACATACGCCTTGCCGCCCGCCGTCCCCGGCACATCGTGGGTCTGCAGCACTCCGCCGTGCTGCCGCACAATGCCGCGCACGATCGGCTGGTGGACCGGGTCGCCGCCGGCGTACGGCCCGCGCACCTCGATGCGGACCACCGTGTCCCGCTTGGCCGCCGCGACGACGATCGTCGAGTCACCGGAAGCGGTGCCGCCCGAGGGCGCGTTGCCGGTGGCGTCCACCCCCGCCACATCCGCGATCAGATGCGCCAGCGCCTGCGCGAACCAGTCCGCGTCGACCTCGGCCTCGATCTTCGGTGCGTGCACCGCGAACTGTGCGCGGCCCGGGCCGATCAGCTCGACCGCGCCCTCGACGCCGGCCGCCACCACCTCGTCCAGCGCGGACTTCTCGCGCACCAGCCTGGTCTCGCCCGACTCCAGCCGCTGGTGGGCCAGCACATTGTCGACAAGCTTCGCCATCCGGCCGTATCCGGCGGCGAGATGGTGCAGGATCTGGTTGGCCTCGGGCCACAGCTGGCCGGCCGGGTCGTCGGCAAGCGTGCCCAGCTCGCCCCGGAGTTGCTCCAGCGGGCCGCGCAGCGAGCCGCCCAGCACCGCCAGCAGCTGGGCGTGGCGTGCGGCGAGCGCGTCGTAGGGGCGGCGGTCGGTGAAGGTCATCACCGCGCCGACCAGCTGGTCGCCGTCGCGCACCGGCGCGGTGGTCAGATCGACCGGCACCGCACGTCCGTCCTTGGCCCACAGCACCTGCCCGCGCACCCGGTGCTTGCGCCCGGAGCGCAGCGTGTCGGCGATCGGCGACTCCTCGTACGGGAACGGTGTGCCGTCCGCGCGCGAGTGGTGGATCAGCGGGTGCAGTTCGCGCCCGCCGAGGTCGCTGGCCCGGTAGCCGAGGATCTGCGCGGCGGAGGGGTTGACGAGCACCACCTTCCCGGCGGTGTCGACGCCGACCACGCCCTCGGCCGCCGCGCGCAGGATCATCTCGGTCTGGCGCTGCTGGCGGGCGAGTTCGGCCTCGGTGTCGAGGGTCCCGGTCAGGTCCCGCACCACGATCATGAGGAGCTCGTCGCCGGTGTAGGCGGCGTGCGCGTCGGCATACGGAGTCCGTCCGTCCGCCAGGTTGGCGCTGGTCACCTCGACCGGGAACGGGGTGCCGTCGGTACGCCGGGCGATCATGCGGGTGGGCCTGGTGCGCCCGCCGTTGGTCTCGTCGTCCGGCAGCCGCATGGAACCGGGGATGCGGCGCGAGTCGAACGAGGGCAGCAGATCGAGCAGTCCGCGCCCGACGAGCCCGGTGCCGGGGACCTCGAAGGTCTCCAGCGCAATGTGGTTGGCGTTGACGACCGTACCGTTGCAGTTGACGAGCAACAGCGCGTCGGGAAGGGCGTCGAGTATGGCTGCGAGGCGAGCAGCGCCTCGGGATGGCCTGCTGCTCACTGCGCGCTTCCTCCCTGGTTACCGCACCTTGCGACCGCTTCGGGCGGGTTGGCCGCTGCCCCTGCGGCATGTTGTTGAAGCGAAGTCTACGGGCTGCGGAGTCTGGCGCGACGGCGGATGAGCGGTGCGGCGGGGCCTTCGCATGACACCGTCGGGTGGAACGCCGGGTGGAACGCCGGGTGGAACGCCGGATAGAACGCCGGATGAAAGGGGTCAGCCCTTCCGCATGGCGCGTGAAGTTCCCAGCAGCCGGGAGAACTTGTTCCAGCGGCTGATTTCGCATCCGTTCACCCGGTTGAAGTCGGCGTTCACCGGCCGTCCGGCCCAGTTTCCGGTGACGTGGGCCCGCTCCGGCCCGCCGTAGATCATGGTGCAGTCGCTCGCGGGCGGCACGGGGGCGAAGAGGTCCTTGCCCCACTGGGTCTGCCGGTCGAGCTGCTCGCAGGCGGCCTTCGCATGCGGCAGGGTGCCGCCCACCGGGTGGCAGTACAGGTCGTAGGTGCCGTCGTGGCCGGTGTCGGTGAGGGTGACCTTGAGGTGGTCGCCCGGTTCCGGTGCCGGCAGCGGAATCGGGGCGGCGGTGGCGGTAGGGATCGTGAACAGTGCCGGGGCCAGTGCGAAGGTGCCGAGGAGAAGACGGCGGAGTGGCATGAGGGACTCCAGGGGTAGGGGGCGCGGGGACCGATGGGCCGGGCCCTTCGCCCCTCTCTAACGCGCCGGACCGCCGCGCGTTGCGCGCCCCGGAAGTGCTTTGCCCCGTCGGCGGAAAGCCCGGTAACGTAGAGTGCGATTGGTGGCGAGCCGTGAGGCTGTGTCATCATCTGCACGCGACACTCGCGCTCGCGTGGGTGTGCTGGAGGCGTCGCCTAGTCCGGTCTATGGCGCCGCACTGCTAATGCGGTTTGGGCCTTAAAGCCCATCGAGGGTTCAAATCCCTCCGCCTCCGCCCTTTGACCAGGGAGTTCAGCTGTTTTTTTGCTGGGCTCCCTGAGTCGTTTCAGGGGCTCTTTCAGCCGCCTGATGGCACCGTGCTGGCACCAACCGCCGAAAGGCGGCTCTGACGCGGGATGAAGGCCGCGATCCGGCGCGTGGCGTCCTCGGCCAGCTCCTCGGCCACCACCGCGTAGACGTCTTTCGTGAATGAGACGCTACTGTGACCTAGGACCTCGGACACAAATTTGTCGTCCACTCCCGCGGCAATCAGCATCGTCGCCGCACCGTGACGCAAATCATGGAAGCGGATGGGCGGCAGCGTCATCCGAAGCGCCACCTCGACGGCCGCCTCGGTCGTCCGGAACTTCCGGGTGATCCGCTCGGCCGACCACTTCTCCGCCGCCTTCTCCCGGATGTTCGCGTACCGCTCGAGGAGGATCCGGAAGCGGCTCGACAGATACTCCGCCTTCAGCGCCGCCCCGTCCTCGTAGCAGAACACGCGACCGGCGTCCCGGTACAGCTCGCCCCACCGCAACCGCTCCTTGAGCTTTCGCTTACGCCATGCCTTCAGGACGCGCACGGTCTCGTCGTCGAGGGGGATCTGCCGATAGCCGGCCTCGGTCTTCGTGTCGTCCAACTCGTCGTCGGACTGCGCCTGCAGAACGTGCAGTCGTTTGCGCTCGAGGCTGAGGTCTTTCTCCTCGGCGCCGACCAGCTCGCCGCGTCGTGGACCGTAGTACGAGGCCAGATGCAGCGCCGGATACATGCGCTCCTCGGATGCCTCGGCGAAGTCGAGGAACGCCCCGCACTGCTCGGATGTCCACACCATCACCTTGGCTGGCGCGACCCCGGTCTTCTCCCACGCCTCGACCCGCTCGGCCGTCCACAGCAGGGGACGGACGCGGCCCTGCTTCCGCTTGCCACCCTTCGAGCGCCAGACCCCGTCAGCGGGGTTGTCCGGCCGGATCTTCGACAGCTTGACCGCGTCCGTCAGCGCTCCGTGCAGGACCGCGTGTACACGGCGGATCCGGCTCTCGGAGATCGGGCGGGTGTGCAGCCGGCGGCCGTCGCGGTGGGCCCGCGCATCCTTCAGGCGGCGCAGGACTTCCGACCGGTCGCCCAGTTCCTCGGGCCGGTTCAACTTCCGCATGGCCGCGTACAGCTCGCGAAAGTGCTCGTCCGTGAGGTCGACGACCTTGATGTGCCCGAGGCCCGGCTTCCCGTACAGGTCGATCGCCTCGCGCTCGGCGTCGAGGGTGCTCTTCTTCAGGCCCTCACCGGTCTCGGCCTCGGACTTCCGCCACGTGTACCGGCGCTCGAGGTACTCGCCGAACGTGGTCTTCCGTTCGTCGTGCGCCTTCGGGCTGGCGGCCGTGCCGAGCACCTTGCCCAGCTCCGCCTTGCACTCCCGTTCCGTGTCGAACGGGCCGATGCGCGGCTGTCGGCGCTTCCCACCCGCGGACTTCGGCGCCTCGTACCGGGCGTACCAACCGCCGTGACCCTTCTTGTTCAGGTCCGGGCACTTCTTGCCGAGCAGCCGTTTCGTCTCCGGATCCCGGCATGAGCAAGCCTTGAACGGCTTCATTCACTCCCCCCTCGAGTCGTCCTTGCTGTCGTCCTCGCCGCCGGCCTGCCCGAGCGGGCGTTCAGCGGCCCTCCTTGCTGCCTCTTTTTCGGCTTTCGCCAACTGCTCGCCAAGGTCAGTGACCTCGTCCGTCCCCATCGAAACGTCCCGGGCAACCCTGCCCGGATGAGCCGGCGGCAGGTGTTCGATGATCTCTTCCAGGTCGAAGCCGAGCTGTGCATACCGGCGCTGCGCCATCCGACCTCGCGCCGCGAGGGCGGCAGGGTCGGCGCCCGGCTCGGGCGTGACGGTGTCCTCGATGAGATCGGCCAGCTGGCGGGCGAGCCGCACAGACGGTTGATCGGAAAGCCCGCGGACTCCGGCCGGATTCGCCAGAGCCACGTACTCGGGCCGCAGGCGGCCGTACTCCTGCTCACGTTCGTATGTCTCCGCCGCGATCGCGGGATCGGCGCCGGGTTCGGCCAAGCTGACGCCGTCCCCCGGCCACCAGTCGACCGCCGGCCCCTGTCCCATGGCCCACCGCCAAGCGGTACGGCTGCGCACCTGCGTCTCGGCTGTGAGATCCGTTGGCTCGTCGCCCGAGGTAGGCGGAAGCAACAGGGTGTTCGGTGACACGTTGAGGGCCAGGGCGAACGCCACCAAGTCATCCACGTCGATGCGCCGTTCACCGCGTTCGATCTTGCTGATCACAGTGGGCAGCGTCGGACGTCCCACCTTTTCGAGCAGGTCAGACAAGTCCTTCTGCTTCAGCTGTCTTGCCTTGCGAAGGCGCTCGATGTTGCGTGCCACCCGCTCGGCCGTCGGGCCTGTCACCACTGCCTTGGAAGCCATGATGGAGATTCTGCGGCACGGAGTAGACATCCCGCAAGCTACCTGCTTATCCTCCTTAACCATGGAACGCATTGGCCATCTTGGCTTTTGTGGAGCTCATCTTGGAGTTCTGATGCCACAGCACGCCATGGCGGGCGACGAGCTCTGGCTCACGCCCATCGAGACTGCCGAGATCGTGAACGTCGCCCCGCAGACGCTCGCCAATTGGCGAGCGCAGGGGACCGGGCCGAGCTACTCGAAGCTGTCGGAGGGGCGGGCGGGCCGTATCCGCTACCGCCGCAGCGACGTCCTCGCGTGGCTCGCACAGCGAGGGGTGGCGGCCTGATGACGAACTGGACTCGCCAGGAGATCGAGGCGGAGGGCCCGACGATAGAGGTTCCGGCCCTCGCATCGATCCTCGGCGTCGACAAGGACACCGTCTACGACTCGATACGCCGTGGCGACTGGACCATGACGCGCGTCCTACGCCTCGGCCGCCGCATCAAGATCCCGACTGTCGACGTCGTCACGTATCTGTTCGGCCCCACCGACGGCTCACCGGCCGTGCCATCACCGTGCCGACACAACGAGTTTGCACAGGTCACGGCAGACCAATCGCAGTCTCAATGCGGTTGCACCCCACTTGAATCCGGGGTCGTACGCCACCTCCGGGGCGCATAAGAGCGGCCCCTGTGCAGGCGCCGGTGTTACGAGCACCGACGACGCACAGGGGCACCGACGCCCACCCCTGTCCGAAACGACGAGACCCCGGATCCATCGCCTGCACAGCGCCCGGGGCCTACGTCACCATCACCGATTGGAGTGTTCGCCGTGTGCCAGAGTACGGGCCATTTTCGGCGCCCCACCATCGCCGTGCCCCAGCGAGGTGGCCGGTGACCATGTGCACGACCACCGATCAGGCGGAGCTCTTCCAGGTCGACACCGGCACGGTCGATGCCCATCTGCCCATCGTGCAGCCCATCGCCCTCGCAACCCGCGGACGCGTCGAGTTCACCGGACGCTGCCCCGGCTGCGACGGCTGGCACAGGCACGTCCACCTCGGCAAAGTCACCGCCCCGTGCGGAGCTCAGTACCAGCTGCAGCCCAAGCGCAGGCGCACACGGAGGGCAGCGTGAGCGAGATTTACGGTGCTAGCACCGTAAGGAAGCGTCGGACTCAGGTAGAGCTCGATGCCGTTGACGACGCGATCCTGACGGCAGTGGCTGCTGAGCATCCCGTGACCCTGCGCGGGGTGTACTACCGCGTCGTATCCGCCGGAGCCGTCGACAAGACCGAGAACGGATACCGGCTCGTCGGCCGACAGGTTCTCAAGCTGCGCCGTTCAGGCCGGCTCCCGTATCGCCACATCACCGACGGCACCCGCTGGATCTCCAAGCCGCAGACATGGGACGACGTCGAAAGCATGCTCGACGACGCCGCCGCCTCGTACCGGCGTGCGCTCTGGCGGGACCAGAACGTCGAGGTCCATGTTTTCACCGAAAAGGACGCTATTTCTGGCGTGATCGGCTCCGTTACCTCCAAGTGGGATGTCCCGCTCGGTGTGCTGCGCGGGTACGCGTCCGAGTCGTTCTGCTACTCCATGGCCGAGTCGATCAGAGCTGCGGGCAAGGTCGTGTACGTCTATCAGCTCGGTGACCACGACCCGTCCGGACTCGATGCCTGGCGCGACTTCCAGACGAAGGTCAGCGAGTTCATTCGGGACAAGATGAGGCTGTGCCCGGCGGTCTTCGAGCGGATCGCGGTGACGCCCGAGCAGATCGCCGAGTTCAACTTGCCCACCCGGCCGACCAAGGCATCTGACAGCCGAGCCAGATCCTTTGAAGGCGGCTCTGTCGAGGTCGACGCGATCCCGCCCACTCTCATGCGCGAACTGCTCGAGAAGGCGATCACACAGCACATCGACCCCGAGGCATATCGCCTCCACCAGATCGCCGAACAGTCTGAGCGAGACGTGCTGCACCGCATGATCGGGGGCCGCTCATGACTCCGTTCGACGGCGTGAGCACGCAATCTCCGCGTGCCGCGTGGTTGCGCGCATATGAGGCAGCGCACCAGGCCGCGGCACATGGACTCCACTCGTTCCCGATCGGACGGGCCAAGCTGCCCGCGATCCGGTCTCCGCACCGCGATGATCCCCCGGGCACACCGACATGCCGCGGAGCCTGCGGGCGGATCGGGCACGGCGTTCACGATGCGACGACCGACCCGAAGCGGCTCGACGAACTGTTCGACGCAGCGCCCTACGCCGCCGGATACGGGATCGCCTGCGGTCGCGGTAACGAGCCGCTCCTCGGTATCGACCTCGACCGGAAGAACGGCGTCGACGGCGTCGCCTCCCTCGCTGCCCTCGCTGAGCAGCACGGATTCACCGTGCCCGAGACGACCGTCATCGGCACCCCCTCCGACGGGTTGCATCTATGGCTCACCGGACCAGCAGGTGCCCCTGTCCGCAACAGTGCGGGCAAGCTCGGTCCGGGCATCGACGTCCGCGGCTACGGCGGGTATCTGGTCGGCCCGGGGTCCTGGACCCCGAAGGGGATCTACCGCTTCGTCGAGAGGCGGCCGGCCGCCGAACTCCCGGACAAGTTGCTCGCCTTGATGCTCCCTCCACCACCGTCCCGGCCGATCCCGGTCTACCTGCCCGGCCCTCGTCGGGGCGCGGCCCTGATCGGCCTGGTCAAGTTCGTGCTGGAGGCGCCCGAGGGCGAGTTGAACAACCGTTTGTACTGGGCGGCCTGCCGTGCGCACGAGACGGGCGTGGGCGCCGATGCGGTTGGCCGTGCCCTCGTCGATGCCGCCGTCTCCCTGGGCCATCCCGAACGCGCCGCCGAACGCACCGTGAGCAGCGCCCGCAACGCACCTGTGAGGAACAGCGCATGAGCACCGACGAGAAGGCCCGCGAGTTCCTCCAGGCCAACGGCATCGATGTTGACCAGCTCGATCAGTGCCCATTCGGCACCCCGGAGGAAGCCGTCACGAAGCTCGCCGACATGGATTCCGACGAGCGGCTCGACGGCATCGGCGAGCTTGTTGCGTGGCTGGCGGGCCGTGGCGAGATCGAGTTGCAGCGGTACCGCAAGGCGGTCGTTGAGGCGAAGCTCCTCGGCGCTGGAGACTGGCGCTCCCTCGCCTCAGAGGCCAAGAAACGGCGCGTCAACGACATCAAGACGGCTGTCCGCTCGGATTGCCCGTACACCTCCGAGAGCGGGTGCCTGTACCTGGCCACGCCGGATGGCGGGCAGATGCTTCTCGCCCGCTTCGTCCCCGAGGTCGTGGCGCAGGTGATCCGGGACGACGGCGCCGAGGTCACCACGTTGATCAAGATCCGGGTGACACGGCCTGGAGGACAACCGGTCGAAGTTGAGGTGCCCGCCGAGCGGCTCCCCCAGGCCCGGCGCTGGGCTGCGCAGGCGATCGGCGCATCCGCGGTCATCACACCCATGTCCCGCGACGAGGCCCACGTCGCCACCGCCGCGCAGTACTTCGGCGATGGCCAGTGGACGAGCCAGATCACCTACGCGCACACGGGGTGGCGATCGGACATCGACGGCAGTTGGAGGTTCCTCACCGCCTCCGGCGCGCTGGGTGCGGGAGGCATGGACACGGCTGTCTCCGTCGACCTGGGCACCGACGCGCTGAACATGTATGCGTTGCGCGACCCGGGTGCGGTGGACACTGAGGTGCTCGCCGAGGCCGTGCGCGCGTCCGTTGCCCTGCTGGACGTGGCGCCGTTGACCGTCACGGCCCCGCTGCTCGGTGCCGCATACCGCGCCCCGCTACCGCTGCTACCGGAAACCAGCGCATACGTAGTGGGGCCCAGCGGATCACTTAAAAGTGCGCTGTCCGCGACGGTGCTCCAGCACTACGGGCGGCGTCTGGACGCCCGGCACTTTCCGGCGAACTGGACGTTCACCGGCAACGCGCTGGAGGCCATCGCCCACCAGCTCGCGAACGTCTTGCTGATCGTCGACGACTACGCGCCGCAGGCAGCGGACGACCCGCGGCGGCTGGCCACTGCGGCGGATCGGATCTTCCGCGGGGCCGCGAATAGCGCCGGACGTGGGCGACTGCGCCCGGACGGGACCCGCCGCCCCGAACGGCCTCCCAGGGCTCAGATCGCAGCGACCGGCGAGGACGTGCCGCCTGGCGAATCCCTGCGCGCCCGGCTGACTGTCGCCACCGTCGACGCTGGAGCCGTCGACGTCGTCAAGTTGACCGAAGCTCAGCAGCGCGCTACGGCGGGGGTGTACGAGCTCGCCATGGCCGGGTACGTGCGCCACCTCGCGACCCAACTCGACACGGACGACGAGTACGCCGACCGGTTGCGGGAGCAGATCGCCGAACTGCGCACCGAGCTGGCCAAGGCCACCGGCGGGCACGCCCGGGTTCCTGAGGCGACGGCCGGTCTGCTGACTGGCTTCCGCCAGTTCCTCGCCTTCGCGGTCGCCATCGGCGCCTACTCGACCGACGAGGCGAAGGCGCAGATGGACAGGGTGAAAACCGCGCTCCTTCAGGTAGCGGCCGAGCAGGCCGCCTACGCCAAGGGCATGGCCGTTGCCGAGATTTACCTGAGAGCCCTGGCGGCCGCTCTGGTCGGCGGCAGTGCGCACCTGGGCGACCAGGAGACCGGGCGCGAGCCCGCCGAGCCGGAAAAGTGGGGCTGGGAACCGCACCCGGGCGCCTACGCGACGGCGTACCACCCGAAGGGCAAGTGCATCGGCTGGCTCTCCGCTACCGGGGACATCTACCTGCATCCGGACGTGGCCTACGAGGTGGCGCGCGAGCACGCAGGGCGTGCGGCCGAACCGCTCGCCACCACGAAGGTCGTGATCCACAAGCGGCTCAAGGAAGGCAACCACCTTGCTTCCAGCAGCGAGGACGGCCGGCCGACGGTCGTGCGGAGGATCACCGGTAAGAGCAAGCGGGTGCTCCATGTTCGCGCCGAGCGGATTACTGGGGAGGGCGCGTAATGCATCCCGCTGTAGGCGTCCTATCCGGGAGAAGAGCGGTAGCAGCGGTAGCAGCAGCCGACCGAGACGCATTCTTGCAGCTCAGCGCACTGTCGAGACGTTACCGGTACCGCATCGGAGGTGGTAGCAGGCCGGTAGCAGGAGCGAACTGCCGCTACCGCTTCGCTCAGGCCGCTACCGCTCGTGCTACCGGTCCGCTACCGGCTTCGACGCGCTACCGGTAGCAGCAGACAACGCCCCTGACCCGCGGACTCAATCAGCTGCTACCGCTGCTACCGCTCCTGCACACAACACACCGGGCGAATACGAGACACAGGAGCTTCGGATGCCCGACCGCAGGAACCGGGCCCGGCCTCCCACCCACCGCCCCGAAAGGGACCGTCATGACCTATCGCACCGGAGGAGGTCGTCATGACCAGTTCCGTCGAGATCGGGACACGGCAGAGGAACGCCCGCGTTCGCGCCGAGCAGGAGCGCAAGCGCCTCGAACGGGAAGAGCTCGCCGCAGCCCGTACCCAGGGTCTCGCCCGCTGGCACGCGCAACGGCTTCGCCGCCAGGCGGAGTCTGCCGGGCCCGCCGATCGGGCCCGGCTCCCCACGACCGATCGGGGCGTCGTGTATCGAGATCGGTGAACTCACCACCCGATTCGCATCGTTATTGTCACGACCCCTTCACATAACCGATGTGCGGCATGCCCACAGCCCTACGCTCTGCGCGTGCCCTGCCCTCATGCCGCTGTCGTCGGCCCGCTCATCGCAGCCCTCGCCCTCACCGGCTGCTCACACGCCCCCTCATCACACCGTGCCGGGGCATCCCGCACATCGGCGCCGGCCGCGTCCTATTCCCCTCATGCCCAGGTCGACGTCGGACGCAGCTGCTGGCTCTACCTTTACGGCCACGACGCCCGCATACAGGTCACCACCACCCACAGCAGCATCAACCCCGTTCCGGAATGCGGCAGCCTCGCCTCCTCCCTCTCCAACGGTGGTGACTTCTGGACCACCCAGACCGTGAACACCGAGGACGCCACCCCCGCCGTGTGCGCGATGTCCAAAGCGCCGTGGAGCATGGTCGTCCGGGACGGAGGAACCCAGACAACCGGGCAGCAGGTGTGCAGCGGACTGCTCCAACAAGGATGGAGCGAGGACTCCACAGCCGAGCGGCAGGCTCAGGCACAGGAGTCCGCATCTGCGCAGGCCAGCGCCGCAACCAGCGCACGGGCCGCGGACCAGGATGCTGCCGTGAAGGCCGTCGACGCACTCAATAACGACATCGCGCACTTCACCAACGCCTCCGCTGTCCGCGCCGACGCGACACAAGCGGACAAGGACCTGGCCGGCGAGCGCTCGGACGCGAAGAACGGCAACGGGGACGGCTGCTACAACGTCGACAACGTGGTCGGCTACGACGCCGAGAACAACGTGGGCTACGACGTGAACACATCCGGCTCCTACGACGTGCAGCAGGAGACGAACGGCATCCAGGGCATGCGCTCGGATATCAGCGCGGTCGAACGGGCTGAGACAGCCCTGAAAGCCGACGGCCTGCCGATGCCCGCGGGAGCGAGCAGCGCCCTCTCGCAGGCCCAGCACGACGTGACACAAGCGGTGGCGACCACGAACAAGGCCATCGACGACATGAACGCCGATCTCAAGACGGCGTACCAGATCGCGAACACGCTGGGCACGGGGGACTGCGCGGGCAAAGGCCCCGGTGCCACGCCTGCGGGTTTGTCCCACATCTCATGACCGGGGCCAGGTGCCGCCGCGAGGGGCTTCGGGACTGCCGGAGCCTCCGATAGGCCCTGGCCCCCAACCAGCTACGACCGAGGGAGACATAGGGCGCGTGATCCAGTGCACGACGACAACGACCAAGGGGACCCGCTGCCGGCATCCGCTCATGGTCTGGTACGGCATCGACCCTCACCCGGGGGTCTGCGCACGGCACGCCACCCCGGAGCAGAAGGCCGCCTCAACGGCAGCGCTCGATCTTCCGCTCAACGTGGCCACCGCTGACCCGGCCGCCCCCTTCCCAGGGGTGTCCATCACTCCGCAGCGCCTCATCGCCGAGTACCTGGCCGGCTGGGTAGCCAAGATCCGCGGCACGAACAAGAAGTACGTGTACGCGCGCACATTCCTCGGCCGCAGCACAAAGCCGCCCTACGGGTGGCCGATCCCTGGCAATGGCTTGTACGAGTGCCGAGAGATCGGCCCGTATGGGAAGTTCTCGTGCTTCTTCGTGGTCAAGGGGGTATTCCGTCGCAGGGTGGAGCTGGTGACTCCGGAGCAGGCCGCGGGGATGGCCCGCCGGATGGGCCCGAAGCCCTCCGAGTGATTGAGGGGCAGGCGCCGGCCCGCGACACTCCTGTCGGCCACCCACCAGCCACATGGACGGAGAGCCCGTGACCACGTACACCGCTCTCGACAACGACCTCCCGACCATCACCGCAAGCGAACTGATCACCAGCGGCACCCGCAGATCGTGGTCATCTGCCCGCACTGCACTGCCCACCACCGCCACCTCAGCCTGCACCGCCCGCCCTGCGGCCGCTACTACCTGATCACCGCCCCCGTGCGTGCCGTCGACCGATCCGATCCACGCGGCTTGTCAGGGCCCGCTGACAGGCAACCCGCTGACATTCCGTGCCCAATCCATCGACGTAACCGCCACTCGCTGCAACCCATCGAACGCCAACCGGCCGCCGTTGATGGCAGCGGGATCCGACCTTGCCCTGATCGTCGTATCCGGACGCGAGTCGGCACGCCGACCCATCCACCGATCTGCCACCGCACCGACCCATCGAACAGGCCCTAACCGAATACCAGCTCGCGGAAGGTGTTACGGATTTCGGTGAGGGGCTCGCGGTTCCGGGTGAAGTAGAGCTTGTTGGTCAGCAGGACGGCCCAGATGCCTTGCTTGGGGGAGATCCACATGCCGGTGCCGGTGAAGCCGTAGTGGACGTAGGTGCGGTTTGCGGGGTTGGTGCCAGGGGCGGGGTGCCAGAACAGACCGCGGACGGGCTCCAGGGCGCCGGTCTGGACGGTCAGGGACTCCTCGACCCAGTTCGGCCCGAATCCCGGTGCTGAGAGGGCGGTGGCGGGGTTGAGCATGTACCGCAGGAAGCGGGCGAGGTCGTCAAGGACGGAGAAGGTGCCGGCGATGCCGCAGACGCCGCCGAGGAGGCGGGCGGAGAAGTCGTGTGCGGTGCCTTTGAGGTGGCGGCCGGTGTCCTCGTCGAGTTCGGTCGGGGCACAGCGGGCGGTCAGTTCGGGCGGCAGCGGTCCGAAGCGGGTGTGTGCCATGCCGAGCGGCTGCCAGACGCGGGTGTGGGCGAGTTGGTCGAGGCTTTGGCCGGAGAGGTGTTCGGCGAGGTAGCCGAGGATGAGGGCGGCCCGGTCGGTGTATTCGACGGCTTCGCCGGGCGGCCGGTGCAGGGCCTCGTGGAGGACTCCGGCCCGGATGGCGGCCGGGTCGGTGCCGTAGAGGTTCTTGAGTTGGGCCCGCAGTGGGACGCCGGCGGTGTGGGTGAGCAGGTGGCGGGCGGTGACCTCGCCCAGGGGGTGCCCGGTGACCTCGGGCCAGAAGGTGCCGAGGGGTTTGTCGAGGGTGAGGGTGCCGTCTTCCCAGAGGGCGCCGATGGTGGGCCAGACGGCGAGGATCTTGGTGAGGCTGGCGACATCGAAGACCGTGTCCGGCCGCATTGGGGTGTCCGGCTCGGCGGGGTCGAGGAGGCCGGCGGTGCCTCCGGCCTTCATGCCCGCGGCGTCGCCGGTGGCCCACACCGCGCCGGGGTAGACCTGGCCACGGACGCCGTCCGCTACGAGCTGCTTGATCTTCTCGGTGCTGTCTGCCATGGAGCATCTCCGATGTCGCGGTGCGGGCTCGGTTCGTCAGCGTAGTGACGTGGGCGGGCCCGGCCGCGAGAACGTGGCGGTTGGTCAGCTGATTCGGTGGCCGAGTTCGGCCAGGGTCTTGGCGGAGGTGCTGAGCGGGTAGCGGGCCGCGTTGCGCCGTCCGGCCTGCCGTAGAGCGTCCAGCAGGCCGGGGGTGGTGCGGAGCCGGTTGATGTCGCGGGCGAGGGCTGCGGGGCGGGTGAAGTCGGTGGCGGTGCCGGAGGCGGCGAGTGTTTCGGCGAGGCCGGGGACGGGCTGGTAGAGGACGGGCAGGCCGCAGGCTTGGGCTTCGAGGGCGACCAGGCCCATGGCTTCGAGGGTGGTGGAGGGCATGACGAGCAGGTCGTGGTCAGCAAAGGTTCTCCACAGCTGCGGGCGGCGGAGCCAGCCGAGGTAACGGGTCGTCACTCCCGACTGCCGTATGACGGGGGTGAGGGTGTGGAACTGGTCGTGCGGGGCGGCGATGCTCAGCTCGACGCCGGGGACAGCGACCAGGGCCCGCAGCAGGTTCTCAGCGCCCTTCTCCGACGTGAGCCGCCCGGCGTACAGCAGCCGCAAGTGGCCAGCGGACTGCCGGTGTGAGCGTCGGGGCTGGCGGGTCAGGAGCTGGTCGGGAATGCCCCAGGGGATGTGGTGGATCTTCGTGCGGTCGGCGGTGGGTGCGATCCGCAGGAGACGGTCAGCCATGGCCGCCGTCGGCACGACGATGGCGTCAGCGAGCCGGACAGTGTGGGTGAGGACGTGGTGCTGGTCGCGGTGGGCTTCGGCGAACAGCAGGTCGGTGCCGTGCACGAGCGCGATCCGCGGGTGCCTGGGCAGGGCCCTGATCAGGGCGGGTGTGGCGCCGAAGGCCAGGTGATGCAGGTGCAGGACGCCGATGGTGTCCGGATCGACCGTCTCGGCCAGGGCCCGCGCAAGGGCGGCGACGTAACGGTGGAAAGCCGGGCCGGTTAGGCACTTGCCGACGACCGGCAGCAGGCCGAGCCCGGTGGGTCGGCGAGGGTGGCGGCCGGTGGGGGTGAGCATGAACGGCTGAGCCGGGATGAGAGGTCGGGGGCCGGTGTAGAGATCGAGGAAGAGTTCGACGCTGCCGCCGGGGCTTCCGGCGGGCAGGTCGAGGGCGGTGGCGACCAACGGCCCGGAGGTGGGATTCATCGGGGGCCTCCGGCGAGTTCGGTGTAGAGGCGGGAGATGTCGATGCCCTCGGTGGTCGCGTACTTGCCACCGGCGTCCTGGTAGCTGGCACGGTCGCCTGCGGTGGCGAGGAAGATGAGCTTGCCGAAGGTCATCTTCGGGTAGACCCGCGCGGGTTTGGTGGCGCGGATCTCCAGGGTCCAGCGGATGGCGTGTCCCACGTGCCCCAGGGGCGCGGAGACGTGCACCCAGATGCCGAGCGAGCCGGTGGTGTGGTCGCCGTTGAGCATCTGCGCGTACGTCTCCGAGCCTGTCCGCTCGTACGTCACCCCGAGGTAGAGCACTCCCGGCTGGAGAACAGTGCCGGTGGCGGGGATGGTGATCTCGGCGAAGGCGGTGGGGCGGGCGGCGTCGAGGTCGCCGTCGCAGATCCGTAGGGTCTCGCCCAGACGCCAGTCGTAGGCGTTCGTGGAGAGCCTGGCGGGGTCGAAGGGGTCGATGCTGATCTCGCCGGCGGTCACGGCGGCGGCGATGGCCGCCTGGGTGAGGATCACGACGCTGCCGCCTGGGCTGGTGCGAGGTCCTGCCAGGCCCGGGAGGGCTGGGGGCCGCTGGAGCCCTGGTATTTGCCCGCGTAGAGGTCGATGGGACCGGTGGCGACGAAGAACATGACCTGCCCGATCTCCATGTCGCGGTAGACCCGCAGGGGGCGGACGGGGGTGAGCATGAGGGTCCACTGACCGTAGAAGCCGATGTCGCCGATGGGGGCGGTGATCTCGACGTACAGGCCGAGCCGGCCGACGCTGGAGCGGCCGAACAGCAGCGGCACGAAGTGGTCGGAGCCGACCCGTTCGAAGGTGTGGCCGAGGTAGAGCTCGCCGGGCTCAAGGACGTAGCCGCCGTCACCGATGGTGTGGACGGTTGTGGGGTTGGGCCGGTGGGCGTCGATGACGGCCTCGGTGTACGTGGACAGGGTGGTGCCGAGGCGGACGTTGTAGCTGTTGGGGTTGACCTGGTCGGTGTCGAAGGGGTCGATCCGCAGGCGCCCGTCGCAGACGGCTGCGGTGATCTCGGGGCCAGTCAGGATCATCGCGAGTGCCCTTCCGATGAGGAGCGGGTGAGGAGGTGGCGGATGGCTTGGCCGAGGGAGATTCCGGCCTGGCGGCCGTGGCCGCCGAGGAAGTTCTGGGCGAGGAAGTCGGTGGTCAGCACGGTACGAAGCCCGGTCGGCAGGGGGTCCGGCGTGGTGACCAGGGGGCCGGTCTGCTCGGTCAGGTGGGCGACCAGGCCGGCGGGGTCGTAGCGGTGGGCATCGGGGATGCGGGCGTGCACGAGATGGTTGGCGAAAGGCTCGAGGGCCAGCAGGTCCCCGAAGGTCAGGACCATGCCCAGGCGCTGGGGTCGCAGCGCCGTGTCGTTGAGGATGACGGCCTCGGCGCCGAGGCCCGAGCGGAGCCGGGTCGCGACCTCGCTGAGGATCTGGTGCCGGTCGGGCACGGTGCCGCGGTAGGTCTCGGCCGTGATGCCGATCTGGGCGGACAGTTGCTCGCGCACGGCCGTGATCTTCCTTGCCACGGGGGCGAGTTCCTCGGGTAGGACGGGCGAGCTGGTAGGGAAGGTGCAGGTGTGGGCGGCCCAGCCGGCGCCGACTGGTTCGGCAAGTGCGTATCCGGCGCCGAGTTCTTGGCCTTTGACGACGAGGGTGTCGCCGACCGGCTCGGGGGCGTAGTGGTCGCTGTGGCAGTGTCCGGCGAAGATGATGTCCAGGAACGGGCATTCGGCGGCGAGGGCCAGGTCGTTTTCGAAGCCGGAGTGCGACAGCAACATCCACGCGTCAGCCTCGTGATGGTGGGCCAGCAGTACCTCCCGTAAGGCCCGTACTGGATCGGTGACCCGCTGGCCGTGGCGCTGTTGGGCCGGGATGTCGCGGAAGGCGTCGGGACCGATGACGGCGGTGACGGCGACCCGGCGGCCGCCGATGCGGAAGACTCGCACGCGGTTGAACAGCGGCCGTCCGCTGGCCTCGTCGATGGCGTTCGCGCAGACCGTCAGCGGATGGAGGTCGGGTTCGAAGTGGTGGGTCCAGCCGTGGTTGCCGGGGGCGAGCACGTCGTAGAGCCCGGTCAGCACGGCTCGTTCGATGGCGCCGCCGGCGAGCCGGTAGTAGCCGCTGCCCTCGAAGAAGTCCCCGCAGTCCCCGATCAGCGCGGTGGGCCGGGCCTGATGGAGGTGGGCGAGCATGCTGGTGGACTGCTCGACGGCAGAGTGGAAGTCCGTGGTCGCCAGGATCCTCTCGAGTACGCGGGCGCCGGTCATCGTGCGACCTCGGCGAGGTCGGCGCCGAGCGAGCGGAGCTTGCCGGGCAGGTCCGGGTGCCCGCGCCGCAGCTGATCGAGGCCGGTCAGCGTGGTGAGGCCGCGGGCGGTCAGGGCGGCGATCAGCAGCGCGGAGCCGGTGCGGATGTCGGTGGCCTCCACCATTGTGCCGGTCAGCCGCTGAGGGCCGGTCACGCGGCACTGGGTTGGCGAAAGGGCTTCGATGTGGGCGTCGAGCCGGGCGAGTTGGGGGAGGAGGTTGCTGTGGCGGCCGGGGTTGATGGAGTCGCCGAACAGGTGGGTTCCCGGCAGGCCCAACGAGAGGGCCATCAGCGGGGGTTCGAAGTCGGCGTCCAGGCCGTCCGGGGCCAGGGAGGCCATGGCCCGCAGGGGGCGGCCGGTTAGCCGGGCGGGGTGCACGGTGATCGCGTCCGGGGCCACGGTCACCGGGATGCCGGCGTGGGTCAGTGCGTCGGCGAGTGGCCGGACATCCGGTCCGTGCAGTCCCTCGATGCGTCCGGATCCGCCGGTCGCCGCGACTGCACAAGCCAACGTGCCCGCCTCGACTTTGTCTCCGGGCACCCACCACTCAAGGCCGCCAGCCGTGGTGTCCGCCGGGGCGATGGTGATGGTCTCCTCGTTCGCATGCACGTCCCAGCCCGCTTGGTGCAAGGCGGCCAGAACGGCTGTCGCTTCAGGCGAGAGATTTGGATTCCCCAGGACCAGGCGGCAGTTGGCGACGACGGCCCGCAGCACTGCGGCGATGGTCGCTCCGCGCGAGCGGAACGGCAGGGTCAGGCAGACCCGGCCGAGCCTGCGGTCCGAGGCCGTGACGAGGTAGTGCCGGTCGTCGAACTGCACCGTGTCGCCGAACGTCTCGTACACGCGGAAGTGTTCGCCCATGCCCCGCTCACCGACCTGGCAGCCGCCGGGCCACGGCAGCCTCGCCGAGCCATAGACGCCCAGGAGAGCGGGGACCAGGTAGTAGGAGGCCCGGATGCGGGCGGCCTCGGTCAGGTCCGGGGCAGCCGGGCCGAAGGAGCCGGGCCACAGGATCAGGCTGCCGGGCTCTCCAACGGGAAAGGAGATGCGAAAGCCGGTCTGCTGGAGCAGAGCGAGCATCTGCTGGACGTCCGCGCTGGCAGGCACGTTGCTGAGCTTCACGTGCCGCCCGGTGGCCGCGGCGGCGGCCAGCAGCGGCAGACAGGCGTTCTTCGAGCCGTCCACCGCCACGACTCCACTGAGTGGGTCGCCCGGACGGACGGTGAGCGCATGGGGGACGACCGCGGCAGGCACGGTCGTGGGCAGGGATGTCACCAGGGCCTCCAATTAGGAATGCCGGTCAGGTCCGTGGGGCGGGCCCGGCCGCTTGGTCCGGGCCCGCCGAGGGCGCCAGCGATGCAATGGCGCCTGCCGCACCACCGGGTGGGGCCGTTGGGGTGCGGCTCGGCGGGCGGCGACGCCTCGGCGGGAACGTGCCGCCGCCTGCCGACGTGCTCTTACAAAGGCAGCAGGACCGTGACGGTCTTGCCGCCCCCGTCCTCATCGCGGGGGATGCTGGTCCTGCCGCCGGCCTCTGCGGCCAGGGCCTGGACCAGGCGCAGGCCCCGGCCGCCGCTGCCGTCGAGGTGCGGGGTCCTGGGCCGGTGGGGCATCCGCGGGTCGCGGTCGTGGACCGCGACCATCAGGTGCCGGTGGTCCATGCCGAGATGGACGTCGGCCCGGGACGAGGCCCTAGCAGCATGGCGGACGGTGTTGGTGACCAGCTCGCTCACGGTGAGCACGGCCGTCTCCACCACCGCGGCCCCGGGCATCAGGCCCCACAGGCCGAGTTGGGCGGCGACTTCTCGGCGGGCCGCCGGCACGGCGCCCGGGGTGGTCGGGACGGAGAAGTGCAGCGAGCGGTCTATCACCGCCACCGGGTCGGCTTCGTCCTTCGGTCGTTCGCGCCGTTGGCCTGGCACCGCGTGCATGGCTGGGCTCCTTCCGTCCGAGGCGGCATCCGCGCGCACGCCGGCCACTAACGATCAGCGACAGCCGCGCTACGGATCGTGAAGCGCCCTCAGAATGGCCCCGTGCACTTCTCTCACGCAAGTGCGTGGAACAAGTGGGCATATGCCTGCTGCTCAGGCTGCTATCTGGCGTCAAACTCCTGTCAGACGGTAGGAGTTGACGGCGCTAGGGCACACTTGCGTACGGCAAGGAGCCGTTTGCGGGGGTTCTCGAGGAGGGGTGATGGCCACGGCCAGTGGACCGACTGTACGCAAGCGCCAGCTCGGAGCCGAGCTGCGGAGGCTGCGCGAGAGCGCCGGCAAGAGGATCGAGGACGTCGCCGAGCACCTGGAGTGCTCGATGTCGAAGATCAGCAGGGTGGAGACCGGACAGGCCCCGATCAAGGCGCGGGACGTGCGCGATCTCCTTGCCTGGTTCGGCGTTGAGGACCCAGTTCAGGTGGAGGCCGTGATGCAGATCCACAAGGACGCCCAGCAACAGGGCTGGTGGGCCCACTACGAGGAGGTCCTGCCGTCCGGCATGGCCACCTATGCCGGGCTGGAGTCCGACGCGGTCGCCCTTCGCGCCTACGAGCCGATATTCGTCCACGGACTGCTGCAGACCGAGGACTACGCGAGAGCAGTGATCGCGGCGGTGCGGCCGGGTGAGCCTGAGGAGGTCGAGCGGCTGGTCCGTTTCCGCATGCAGCGGCAGGACCTGCTCTCCCGCCGTCCTGATCCGCTGGAGCTGTGGGTGGTCGTCGAGGAGGCCGCCTTGCGGCGACCGGTCGGCGGGAAGGAGGTGATGGCAGCCCAGATCAAGCACCTGATCCATGCCGCGGCCCTGCCGAACGTGACGATCCAGGTCATGCCGACCGCCAAGGGTGCCCACGCGGCCATGGCCGGGACCTTCGCGCTCATGGAGTTCGGCACAAAGGCGCCGACTGTGGTCTACGTCGATTCGATCGCCGGAAACGTGTACCTGGAGAAGGAGCGCGATGTCCGCAAGTTCATCCAGACCTTCGACCTCGTACGAGCTGCGGGGCCCGATCCGCAGGAGACCTCTGCCGTACTGGAGAACATCGCAAGGGAGATACAGCAGACATGAACACCCACCACGGCCGGCCTGTCCGTGAGGTCGACCTGAACGGCGCCCGCTGGCGCAAGAGCAGCCACAGTTCCGGCAACGGGGCGTGCGTCGAAGTCGCCGAGACCGGCGGCATCATCGCTGTCCGGGACTCCAAGGACCCCGGCGGGCCCGTTCTGCGATTCCGTCCCGATGAATGGGCCTCCTTCCTCGGCCGCACCGCCGAGGAAGGAGCAATCCACACCTGACCGGCACAGGTCTGCCGGCGGCAGTGAGAACAGACCGGTCCGAACGAGACACAGTCGCTCGGACCGGTCATCAAGAATCAACTCTGCCCCGCCACGGCAGCGGACAACCTCCGCCGGAACCGCCACGCTGCACTGTCCCAGCCCCTTTGGTCTCCTGTCCTGTTCCGGGCAACCCCACGGGGCTGCGTGTACGGCGACATCCGAGCACCGAAGCGGCCGGCGAGACTGTCCAGGATGGGTTACACATCCTGTGACTTGCACCGCCAGACTGCGTGCTCCAGCCCGCCTGGTTCGTGTCCGAGGACGGCGGCGGCCTCCTCGTACACGGCTCGCAGCTGCTCGTACCCGAGGCCCGAGACACCGGCATCCGCGGCGAAGGAACGCAGATGTACGTCCACGGCGACCTGCGATCGGCCGACGAGGTTGCCGATGTAGTCCACGGTCTTTGGCCCTACTCCCTTCACAGCGCGTAGGTCGGCACGGTTGGACTGGTCGTCGAGCCATGCGTGGAGGTCGTCGCGAGTATCGACTCCCCTGGCCGCCAGCAGATCGGTGATGCCGTGGGCTGTTGCGACCCTGCGAGGACTCTTGAAGTTCATGGCGACGGCGAGGTCTTCCGTAGCAAGTCGCGATTGGAAGCCGCGGACCGTGGCGGCGTCGGGCCATGCCGATTGGAGCTGAAGAAGCCGTGGCCGGATCGTCAACTCGTACTTACGGCGCGCCTGGAAGCTGGCGTCACAGATCACAACACCCATGTGGGCCCAGCCGCCGGGCGGGAGGAAAGGGCCGTCGCCGAGGACGGTCCGAATGTGGGCGATGAGCCGCTGGGTGTGGCTGAGTGCAGTCATCGACCAATGATGATGTCCAGTCTGACGATCCGGGACATGAACGCGGAATCCTGTGAGGGGTACTTGTCAGTGAGTACCCCTCACGGGGAAGCATCGTCCCGGCCAGCGAAGTGCACACTGGTGCGTTCCCCTTGCCCGAAGGGGTGGGGCGTCGACTGTCGTCACCCAGAGATGCAGGGTATGGAGCAGTTCCGACCCTGGAGAACCCGCCGCCCAGTAACGTGCCGTCAAAGCCCTTGAAGACGGCCCCCGTAACGGAGCAACTCCGGCCAGGCTCGGCGTCGGCCCCATGGAGGTCCGGACTGCTCCGGACCCCTTCACCTTCGTTGGGCCGGGGCGGCGAGGCGTTGTTTTCGTTCGCGGTCGGCTCGGTCGAGGGCGAGTTCGCCAGCGCGGACCTTGGCGGCGAGGTCGGGTGCGTCGCGGACGACGGCCTTGGCCTGCTGCACAGCCCGGCCGGAGGCACCAACAGCCTTCGCTGCGCGTTCACTCGACCTCCGCTCGCGGGGGGCCCGCGGCTCGACCCAGAAGTCTTGCTGTCGCAGATCTGCGACCGTTTCCGTCACCTTCCGTGACCGGGCTGCCTCGGAGCCGTCCTCCTTCGGGCGGCCCTTGGGCTGAGCGGCGGCGAACATCGGCTCCAGCGCGAGTGCCACCATGGCCTTCTGGCCGGCGTTCATGTCGCTGTCGGCGCTCGTTGCGATCCACGATCAGGTTGAGGGTCATCAGTGGGTGCCGAGTGCCTCGAAAACCGGGTCCGCGCTGGCGTGTACCCCTTGGCGGCGACGAGCACAGAGGGGTACGCACCAGTGCGTACCCCTGGTGATCGTGTTGGCTCCCTCATGCGGAGCTACCTCCGATCAGGCCAAGGGGCCCGGGTAGTCGGCATCCATGGCCGACTACCCGGGCGGAGAAAGGGTCCGCAATGACGCGGACCCCCGAACGCAGTTGCGCCCCGCTCCCGGAGACCTGGGAACGGGGCGCAGCTGTTCGTGTTCGGCCCGGTGAGCGGCTTCCCTTCACCTTCGGAAGAAGCGCCGGACCGGGGTAGCTATGCCGGTCGCCAGGCCGGTAGTTCCGGCCGGGTCGGAGGTAGTTGGCGGGTAGTCGCCGCAGGTCATGGGTGAACTACCTTCCGAACTGCCCGCCTCGGGGGCCTCTATGGAAGAGGCGGGGGGAGAGGGGGCGGCAGCAGGCGGGAGGGCGGTTCGGTGGACCCCGACGGAGGTTTCCCCGGCTACCTTGATGGAGCCCTTCACGGGCACTCCCAGGGTGGTGCACAGGGCCCGCGCGTCGGGCACTCCCCACTCGGCGGGGACGCCAGCGGTGTGGAGGTCGGCGACGACGTCCCGGAGTAGCACGCCGTTGCGGTCCCCGATCAGGGTGCGGAGTCGGTCGAGGAACGCGGCCGGTTCGAGGGGATAGGAGGGCGTTGGTTGGTGCAGGTCTGCACCACCCGTTGAGCCCGTGACCTGCGCATTTACTTTCTTGGCAGTGCGCTGCGCCGCCTTCCCTGCCTCGGCGGCCAGGCCGGCGCCCTCCTCCACAACGCCCTCGGGGTCCTCGCCGGGCGGGGGTGAGTGCATCCACGCGACGCCGAGCCCGGCCAGGAACACGCCGCCGGCCACGGCCGGGGAGGACCCGGTGAGCCGGTAGGCGGTGCCGATACCGACCACGAGGCCGAGGGCGCGCCAGACCTTGTTGGAGCCCTCGCCGGCCATGCACCAGGCACAGGTGCGGCCGAGGGCGCGGGAGGTCAGGGCCCATGAGCCGCGGACGAGGTGGAGCGCGGTGGTCTTCACGAGGCGAAGCCCACGGCGAATTCGCCGAGGCTGGTGGCGAGCATGGCCCAGCCGCCGCCGGCGTTGGCGAAGACGGTGGCCATGGCCAGGCCGTTGATCCCGGCGGTGCGGGGCTTGAGCTTGACGAGGTAGGCGATCAGGACGAGGGCCAGGGCGACGGCGCCGGGTTGGATGTCGCCGAGCGGGCCGGAGCCGTGGCCGACGTGGAGGGCGTGCAGGGCGCCGAGGGTGAGGTCGTTGGGCATGCCCCAGACGTGGCCGGCCGCGGTCAGTGCGGTGCCTGCGACGAGGCCGCAGGTGACGGCCTGGCCCTTGCTGAACCGGTGCTCGGCCTTCTCCCGGGTGCCGAGGACGAGGGCGGTGGTGAGGACGGCGGCGACTCCGCCGGTGCCGAGGCTGCCGAGGATCTCCGCGCCCGTACCGGCGGCGGCGAGGGTGATGTCGTTGTGCATCGTGGGTTTCTCCGGTCAGAAGCGGGCGTCGGGTGTGTACAGGGCGAGGGCGAGCACGGCGGCGGCGAGGGGGATGCGGGCGAGCCAGCCCAGAAGCCGGACCACGATGTGGTTGTGGGGGCCGCGCCAGTGGTGGGAGCGGATCTCCGCGAGGGCGGCGACGGCAACGACACCGCAGCCGACGTAGACCCCGTTTGGGGTGTCGTGCTGGCCGTAGAAGACGAGGGAGTCGTGGACCCACGGGCCAGCACCGGCCCACCAACCGGCCCCGGCCGCCGAGGCGTTGTACGCGAGCACTTCGAGGCGACGCCGATGCTTGGGGTTCTCGCTGACCGTGTCCAGGACGGCACGGACGGGACCACGCTGGCCGAAGTGCTCGCGCGGCTGTTCCAGCTCCTCGAACTCTTCCTCCAGCTGATCGTGTTCGGGCTCGTCGGTCCCGACGGCGGGCTCGTCCTCCTCGGCCTCCGGGGCCGGGTCGGGTGTCGGCAACGTGGGCTTTGGCTTCCACCAGTCCGGCAGGCGCGGGGCCGCCGCGGGCGGGGTGGGCTGCGGCTCGTCGTCGGCGTACAGGGCGTCCCACCACGCCGGGGCCGGTGCATCGACCGTCGGCGGGTGCACGGGGAGGGGCGGGATCAGTTGCTCGGTCATGGGGTTCCCCAGCGGAAGAGTGTGGCGACGTAGGCCACGGCGAGCGTGATCAACGTGGTGGTGGCGAGCACCGGGCGCAGGGCCCGCGGGGCGACGGCCGCCAGGGCGCATCCGGCCCCGGCGGTCAGCGCCGCCCACGCGAGGGCGACAAGGAGGGAGGTCATGCCGCCCTCTCCAGCTCGGTCTTGATGCGGGTCGCTCGGGCCTGGCCGATGCCGTACCGGGTCTTCAGGCCGCGGATGGACGGCACGTTCCCGGCTGCGAGGACGTCGGCGAAGTCCTCCCGCGCGCGAGGAGTCAGCGTGTCCTCGGCGGGCGGAGGCGGGCTGTCATCGGCAGGCTCGTCGATGGGGTCGGGCCCGTCGTCGTCCGGGACTTCGGGTACGGGTGGGGCGAGGGGGTCGGGTACGTACTCGGCGTGTACTTCGAGGCGGGTACGCGGGGCCTCGGCGGCGACCGTGCCGGGTTCCGGCTGCTCGACCGGGCGGGCCACGATCGGCAGCAGGCGAACCCCCGCGGGTACGGCCTGCGGTACGCGCGGCGCGGCGTACCCCTCAACCCTCTTCGGGGCTTCGCCATGGTCCTCCGACGCTGCCGCCGGGAAGGCGCCGGCCGGAAGCTCCGAGTACACCTCGGACTCGGCGGCCAGGACGGGCACCCGCTCGATCTCCACAACCTCGGCGGCTTCGGGAACGGGCGATGCCTGCCAGGGGGAGGGCAGGGCGAGGAAGGCGAGTTCGGTGGCGTGCCGGTAGGCGCCGATCCGTTCCAGGAGTACGGTCCGCTGCTCCAGAAGTACGCCCGCGTCGGTGCGGTCCACGGCTTCGGCCAGGCGGCGGCGGGCGCGGCGGATGCGTGTGGGGCGGGCGTCGGTGTCCTTGAGGTCGGCGAGGCGGGCCGCGCGCACGGTGGCGATGCGGGTCCACCGGTCGCGGGTGATCTGCTCGGCGTCCCGGCCGCGTTGGGCGAGGCCGAGCCAGGACAGCAGCCGCTCCCGCGCCTCCCGGCCGAGCACCGCCGGGAGCGACTGCGAGTCGGCGCCGGTGTCGTGCCGCAGCTCGATCCCCAACGCGAGGTGCCACAGCAGCGCGGACAGCACGGGGCCGACGAACGCGCGGACAGTGCCGGCCACGATGCCGGACTCCGAGTACGCCGGGATCACCTGTACCCCGGTGACGAGCCACACCAGGATGCCGGGCGTACCCGGGGCGCCGTCGGTGCGGAGGTTCTGGCGGGCCATGAACGCCATGGCGAACAGGCCGATCTCGGCGGCGGCGAACATCATCGCCCGTTCGCCGGTCGAGGTCATGCCGAGGTGGTCCCCGGCGAAGTTCCACGAGGTATCGGCGGAGTACGCCGTACTCACCACCGCCCCGACCGCCGCGACGACCACGGCAGCGGGAACGCCTCCGGTCGCCTCCCGGGCCCGGCGGGCCATACGGGCGGCGGCGAGGAGTACGGCGGCGAGTACGCCGAGACCGACGAGCAGGTACGGGGAGGTACTCGCCCAGAGAGCAGGTACGTCAACAGCCATGAGTGCTCCGTGAAGTACGGGAGAAGCGCGGCCCCGCCCCGGGGCGCAGCCGTCAGGGCGGGGCTACGCGAGGTTCAGCGGGTGGAAGCGCCGGCTGCGCGGACGGCGGCCAGGGCGAAGAGCTGCATGCCGTGCCGGTCCCCATCGGCGCGTGCGGCTGCGACGGCGGCGACTAGCACGTGGACCGGGGGCAGGGCCCGGGAGGCGGCGTGTACGGCGGGGTCCTCGGTCGGACGGCGCACCGGGTAGCGGGTGCCCATCAAGGCCGCACCCCGCTTCCCCGGCACGTCTTGCAGGTACGCCATGTCCGGCGGGTGATACCACCGCTCGACGTGTCCTTGCTGGTGCCGCCTGCGCCGCCGCACGTGGTGCAGGGGCGCGGTTGGGGCGGGTTGCTCATGACCGGCCACCACCCTGGTCAGCCTTGCCCGGCCGCGGGCACGTCGGCCCGCCCCTGAAGCACCGGCAGCTGTACAGCTGGGGCATGTCCGGGCGGTCGGCCGCCATGCACTGCTCACCGCGCTCGGACGGCGTGCGGAGCGACGGCGTGCGCGGGGTGCCGTAGACGCGGTAGCCGGTGGGCGGCACGGTGGCCAGCCGCTCGCGCAGGTAGGCGGTCGTCCATTCCAGATCGCACGCGGCTCCGTCGCCGAGAACGCTGCGCAGGGCGATCACGGCGTGCATGACGCGGTCGTTCAGGATCTTGTCGTGCATCTCGCCATCCCCGATGGTGGCGGGAAAGGGGATGTCGAGAGCATCGAGAACAGCGCGCAGGAGCGCGGTGACGCTTTCGGGAAGCGTGGGGTCCGTGTCGTCCATCAGATGGTCACCGCCTCGGCGGCCTCGCCCACGACCGGGACGGCCTGGGCGCGCTGGACCTTCAGCGAGGGTGCCGTGGCCTTCATCGGCACCGGGCCGAGGCCGTGCTCCGTGAAGATGCGGCGGATCTCGTCCAGGTCGGCGGTCTGCCGCGACGACGCCACCCGGGAGATCACCCACGAGCCGTAGGTTCCGGCGGGAAGGCGGTCGAGGATCTTTCGAGCGGCGCGCTTACCGCGGTCGGCCCGACGGGCCTGGTCGGCCGCACGATCGAACTCGGCAGCAGCAGCCTCGATCTGACCGGCGGTAGGCACTTCCTCGGCCGCGTAGATGTCGGCCGGATCGGAATCGGTGACCCCTTGCCCGTCGTGGGCAAGGGCGGCCGGGGCGAGGACGGAGCGGAAAGCGTCGGCGACGAGGTTGGAGAGGCGGCGTAGGGTTCCAGCCGCGACAGGGGACATGAGAAGGTGCATGACAGCGGGCTCCTGGTTGAGTCAGGGGTTCCGTCAGGCCCTCGGCGTGGTGTTACTAGCACCGGCCGAGGGCCGTTTGCGTTGGTAGCCATCCGGACTGCTCACGGGTGGTTAACCACCTCCACGATGGCAGAAGCTGGACAGGTGGTCAACCACCCTGCGAGGATTCCCGCATGGCCAATCGGCACAAGGAGAAGCTCCGCGGCGTCCGCGGGATCGACGACGGGCTGTGGGCCGACTTCGAAGCCGCCGCCGGCGCGATCGGCAAGGACCGCTCTGCGGTCTGCCGTCAGTTCATCGAGTGGTTTGCGGGGCGTCCCGGGGCAACCCTGCCTGACCGCCCCGTCTCGGCCGGACCGACCGCTTCGAGCAGGACCGTCACCTCCGAGGAGCGCGACCAATAGCGCCAGCCGCATGCGGACGGCCAGCCGAGGTGGCAGTGCCGTGCCTGCGGCAGTCAGCTCACTGCCACGGGCAAGGGCAAAACCCAGAGCTCAACTGGCAAGGAACGATGCCCCGGTTGATGGCACAGCGATGGCACCAAGAGGCCGGGAAGGGATCGGTTGGGGCCGGATAGGCGTGAGGGCGGGATGCCCGGTGACCTGCAAGGACCCTCTGGAGGGGGTGCCCCCCGCCCCGGCCGGACGAGGGGCAACGCACTGCTAATGCGGTTTCGGCTTTAAAGCTGATCGAGGGTTCAAATCCCTCCGCCTCCGCAGCCGGAAGAGCCCTGATCGTCATCGACGGCCGGGGCTCTTTCCGTTGATCTACGGGTGATCTATGAAACGCCGTTTTCCCAGGTCAGACCCCCCAAGGGAAACGGATTTCACCTCTCGGCGCGGGTCATGTAATGTTGTCCACGCAACGCCGACCGGCAGGAAAAACCGCCGGGAAGCCAAGCGCTCGTAGCTTAACGGATAGAGCACTTGACTACGGATCAAGAGGTTGCAGGTTCGAATCCTGCCGAGCGCGCAGCCGAGAAGACCGGTGTACATAACCGGCCCTCTCGACCGTCGCGGGGTGGAGCAGCTCGGTAGCTCGCTGGGCTCATAACCCAGAGGTCGCAGGTTCAAATCCTGTCCCCGCTACCATGGCCACAGGCCCGGCACTCAGGTGCCGGGCCTGTGGTGTATTTCCGGTTTCCGGGGGTGGGATCGTGCAGAACGCGAAGATCGTCGAATTCTGGCGGGCGCTGGGACTGCCGGGCCTGATCGATGTCCATACCCATTTCATGCCCGACCGGGTGATGACCAAGGTCTGGGCCTGCTTCGACGCCGCCGGCCCGCTCGTCGGACGCCCCTGGCCGATCGCCTACCGCCACCAGGAGGAGGAGCGCCTCGAGCTGCTGCGCGGCTTCGGAGTGCGGGCCTTCACCTCGATGATCTATCCCCATAAGCCCGCCATGGCCACCTGGCTGAACGCCTGGGCCGCGGACTTCGCCGCCCGTACGCCCGACTGTCTGCACACCGCGACCTTCTTCCCCGAACCGGACGCCGGGCGCTATGTCCGGGCTGCGCTGGATGCCGGAGCGCGGGTCTTCAAGTCGCATGTGCAGGTGGGCGAGTACGACCCGGCCGACCCCCTGCTGGACGAGGTCTGGGGCACGCTGGCCGAGGCCGGTACGCCGGTCGTCATCCACTGCGGCTCGGGCCCCATGCCGGGCAAGCACACCGGGCCCGGCCCCATCGCAGGCCTGCTGGCCCGGCATCCCGCGCTGCGGCTGGTGATCGCCCACCTGGGGATGCCCGAGTACGGCGACTTCCTCGACCTGGCCGAGCGGTACCCCGGCGTCCACCTCGACACGACCCTGGCCTTCACGGACTTCCTGGACTGGGTGACGCCGTTCCCGCCCGCCGAGCTGCCACGCCTCGCCGCCCTCGGCGAAAGGATTCTCTTCGGCAGCGACTTCCCCAACATCCCCTACGACTACGTCCATGCCCTGCAGGCCCTCACCCGGGTCGCCCCCGACGACGCCTGGCTGCGAGCCGTGTGCCACGACAACGCCGCCCGTCTGTTCGCGATTTCTCAGCCGATTCCCAGACGCTGAAAAGAAGGCTCTCACCGGCCGCCCGCACGCTGGCGGCATGACCACATCGACAACTGCCCGGCCCGTGCTGGTCGTCGGAGACCTGGTACTCGACGAGGAGAGCCGCGAGGCATCCCGGAACGGCACGGAGATCCGGCTCACCGGCACCGAATTCGCCTTGCTGCGCCTTCTGATGCGCCACCCGAACCGGGTGCTCAGCAAGTCGCAGATCCTCGACCAGGTCTGGCCCCATGCCTTCACCCACCGGGGGAATGTGGTCGAGCTCTATATCTCCTATCTCCGCAAGAAGATCGACGCCAACCGTCCGCCCATGATCCACACCCGCCGTGGCGCGGGCTACCTCCTCAGGCCCGCGCCTCTCGGGTCCACACTCCTCGGGTCCAAAAAAACATCTTGTACGCCGTAGAGCAACCCTTGTACGTTGTACGTCGCTCGTACGCCGTACAAGGGAGTCCGCATGTCGGCGCCTACCGCCGCTCTCACCGACGCACCACAACGCCATCCCGCCCGCTGGGTAATCCTCGGCGTCATCTGCCTCGCCCAGCTCACCGTCCTGCTCGACAACACCGTCCTCACCGTGGCGATCCCCTCCCTCACCAAGGAGATGGGCGCCGCCACCTCCGACATCCAGTGGATGATCAACGCCTACTCCCTGGTGCAGTCGGGCCTGTTGCTCACGGCCGGCAGCGCGGCCGACCGCTACGGCCGCAAAAAGCTGCTCGCGGCCGGCCTGGCCCTGTTCGGCCTGGGCTCCTTCGGCGCCGCGCTCTCCGAGACCACGGGCGAGCTGATCGCCGCCCGCGCGGGCATGGGCGTGGGCGGCGCGCTGCTGATGACCACCACGCTCGCCGTGGTCGTCCAGGTCTTCCAGGAAGACGAACGCGCCAAGGCCATCGGCATCTGGAGCGCGGTGGCTTCCCTGGGCTTCGCCGCCGGCCCGCTCATCGGCGGCGCGCTGCTCGACCACTTCTGGTGGGGCTCGATCTTCCTCGTCAACATCCCGGTGGCCATGCTTGCCCTGATTGCGGTGGTCAAGCTGGTGCCCGAGTCCAAGAACCCCTCCGGAGACCGTCCCGACCTCCTGGGCGCCCTGCTGTCCACCATCGGCATGGCGTCCGTGGTCTTCGCCATCATCACCGGCCCGGTGCACGGCTGGACGGCTCCCCGCACCCTCCTCTCGGCGGCCGTCGGCGTGGCATTCCTCGCCGCCTTCGCCCTCTGGGAGCGCCACGTCCCCAATCCCATGCTGGACATGCACTTCTTCAGCAACCGTCGCTTCGTGGGCGCCGTCACCGGTGGCATCCTGGTCGCCTTCGGCATGGGCGGCTCCTTCTTCCTCCTGGGCCAGCACCTGCAATTCGTCCTGCACTACGGCCCCTTGGAGACCGGCCTGCGCATGACCCCCCTGGCCCTGGTGATCGTGGTCCTCAACCTCACCGGCGTGGGCGCCCGCCTCCTCCCGAAGTTCGGCACCCCGACAGCCATCGGCACCGGCATGGGCCTGCTCGCCATCGGCCTCGCCCTGATCGCCACCCTGGGCGCCCACGGCTACACCGGGATGTTCTTCGGCCTGGTCGTCATGGGCATCGGCATCGCCGTCGCCCAACCCGCCATGGCGGGCGCCATCATGTCCGCGATACCCCCGGAGAAGGCAGGCGTAGGGGCCGGAGTCAATGGCACCCTCATGGAGTTCGGCAACGGCCTGGGAGTGGCAGTCCTGGGAGCGGTCCTCAACTCCCGCTTCGCCGCCCTCCTCCCTGCCATGGCCGCCGGAGCGGGCTCCCTCCCCGCCGCCCTGGCCCATGCCCACACCGCCGCCCAACGCTCCACCATCCAGGACGCCTTCGCCTCCGGCGTCCAGTCCGGCCAACTGGTGGGCGCAACAGCCGTCCTGGCCGGCGGCATCCTGGCCGCACTCCTGCTCCGCAAGGCGGAACGAACCAGCTAGGCCGCTGCGCGGGCTTGTCGGCTCTGCCGTGCGCGGCACGGTGGGTGGGCACGCCCCTTCGGGGCGTAGGAGCCCCACCCCGCACCGCCCGTTGCGCACACGTGGATTCGTTGAGCTCACTTGTGGGGGCCGGGCGCCGTTGGCGGCTGGTCGTCCACCGGACAGAGGGGTCCGGGGGCTCCGGCACCCCGACAACGCACCCGCACCCCCAGCCAAGCGCAGCGCCCTAGCATTCAGCACGTACCACCGGCGCAGCGGAGAGGGAGCGCATGACCATTGACAGCCCCCGGACCAGTATCTGGCTGGCCGGGAAGAAGTCGCCGCCCGCCAAGCGGAAGGCGGACGAGGGCGCCCTCGACCGGGATCGGATCGTCGCGGCCACGGTCCGCCTCCTGGACGCCGAGGGCCTGGCGAGGTTCTCCATGCGCCGGCTGGCCGCCGAGCTGGGGGTGACCGCGATGTCGGTCTACTGGTACGTCGACAACAAGGACGGTCTCCTGGAGCTCGCCCTGGACGAGGTGAGCGGCGAGATGACGCTCCCCGGCGCCGACGATGCGGCCGACTGGCGGGAGCAGCTGCGCCAGGTCGCGGGGGAGTACCGCAAGATGCTGGTCGCCCATCCCTGGCTGCCGGAGCTGATGGTCAAGTACCTGAACATCGGCCCGCACACCATGGCGTTCTCCGACACGGTGCTCAATGTGATGCGGCGCAGCGGTGTGCCATTGCCGATGGTCAGCGGGGCGGTGTCCGCGGTCTTCCAGTTTGTCTATGGCTTCGCGACGACGCAGGGCGTGTACCAGGAGAAGCTGCAGGCCGCGAACATGTCCGAGGCCGCGTACTTCACGGAGATCGCCGACCTGGTCGAGAGCCGGCTGGAGAACGCGGAGGCCTACCGGGAGACGATCGAGGCGACCCGGGCGCGCGGGGACGAGAGCATCTCCGAGATGTGGGAGCGGAACTTCGAGATCGCGCTGGACATGGTGATCGCCGGCATCGAGGCGGTGCGGGACCGCTGACCCCGGTGGAGCGCGCGGGCCGTCCCCTGCCGTTGCACGCCCCGCCGGGGTCCCATCCGGCGGGCAGGTGTCCGCTCGTCACCCGCCCCGCCGGAGCCTGGATCAGCCCGTCTTGACGGGCTCGGCCGCCGCTTCGCCTTCGCCGGCGGTACCCGCCTCGGCGGAAGCCGCGGCCCCCGCCCGCCCCTTGAGCGCCACTTCCTTGATGAAGAGGACCAGCACAAAGGCCATCAGCGCACAGGGCGCGGCATAGCCGAAGACATCGCCGATGGCGTGCCCGTAGGAGCTCTCCATGACCGTGCGCAGCGGCGCGGGCAGTGTCCTGAGGTCCGGGATGCCGCCGCCGGTGCCCCGGTGGGCGAGTGCGGCGCCCTGCGGGCCGAGGGCGGTCAGGCCGTCCACCACATAGTCCTTGACCCGGGTGGAGACCACCGCGCCGAGCGCGGAGACGCCGACCGCACCGCCGAGGGAGCGGAAGAAGGTGACGACGGAGCTGGCGGCGCCGAGGTCCTGGGCGGCCACCTGGTTCTGGGCGGCGAGCACCAGGTTCTGCATCATCATGCCGATGCCGAGGCCCATCAGTGCCATATAGATGGCGAGGTGCCAGTACGGGGTGTCGTAGCGCATGGTGCCCAGCAGGCCGAGGCCCGCGGTGAGCAGGGCACCACCGGATATCAGCCAGATCTTCCAGCGGCCGTTCTTGGTGATGACCTGGCCGGAGACGGTCGAGGAGACAAACAGGCCCGCGATCATCGGGATGGTCATCACGCCGGACATGGTCGGTGTCTTGCCGCGCGCCAGCTGGAAGTACTGGGAGAAGAAGACGGTGCCGGTGAACATGGAGACGCCGACGAAGAGGCTGGCGGCCGAGGTGAGGGCGATCGTCTTGTTGCGGAACAGCCGCAGCGGAATGATGGGTTCGGCCGCCTTGGTCTCGACGAACACAAAGATCGCGGCCAGCAGCACGGAGCCGCCGACCATGGTGTAGGTCTGCCAGGACAGCCAGTCGTAGTTCTTGCCCGCGAGGGTGACCCAGACCAGCAGCAGGGTGGCGGCGGCGGAGATGAAGAACGCGCCCAGCCAGTCGACCTTGACGGCCCGCTTCACGACCGGGAGTTGGAGGGTCTTCTGCAGCACGATCAGTGCGATGACCGCGAAGGGCACGCCCACATAGAAGCACCAGCGCCAGCCGAGCCAGCTGGTGTCGGTGATGACGCCGCCGAGCAGCGGGCCGCCGACGGTGGCGACGGCGAAGGTCGCGCCCAGGTAGCCGCTGTAACGGCCGCGCTCGCGGGGGGAGATCATCGCGGCCATGACGATCTGGGCGAGGGCCGACAGACCGCCGACGCCGATGCCCTGCACCACTCGGCAGGCGATGAGCATGCCGGTGTTCTGGGAGAGGCCGGCCACGACGGATCCGGTCACATAGACGACCAGGGCCGCCTGGACGAGCAGCTTCTTGCTGAAGAGGTCGGAGAGCTTGCCCCACAGCGGCGTCGTCGCGGTCATCGCGAGCAGCGCGGCCGTGACGGTCCAGGTGTAGGCGGACTGGCTGCCGTGCAGATCGTGCATGATCTTCGGCAGGGCGTTGGAGACGATCGTCGAGGACAGGATCGCGACGAACATGCCGAGCAGCAGACCGGACAGCGCCCGCATGATCTGACCGTGGGTCATGGGCGCGGCATCGGGGCCGGTGGGTTCGGTGTGGCTGCCCCGCACACCCGACGGTGTGGTGTTGGCCATGGGTTTCCTTTTCCTGGTGAGGTGGTTACGCGGGTGTACGGGTTGCCGGGTCGGCCGCGCCCTGCGGGCGGAGGGGGAAGGGCCGGCATTCGCCGAAGCCCTCGCGGAGGCGCGCCAGCAGACCGATGAGGCGGGCGACGTCGTTGTCGGACCAGTCGTGCAGGACGCCGGCGAGGGCCTGGGCGTACCGGGTGGACACCTCGTCCAGCAGCGCCTCGCCCCGGGGGTTGATGCGCAGCAGCCGCGACCGCTTGTCGAGCGGGTCGGGCTGCCGGTCGATCCAGCCGCGTTCGGTGGCGTGCGCGACATGGCGGCTGGTCACCGAAGTGTCGATGACCATCAGCTCGGCGAGCTTGCTCATCCGCAGCTCGCCGTACTGCTTGAGCAGCGCGAGCACGATGGCCGAAGTGGGCGGGCAGTCCGGGGGGAGGACCCGGCTGAGGCCGCGCTTGATCACGCCGATGGCGCCGAGCTGCTTGGCGAGCTCCTCGTACTGCCCGTGCGTGGTCAAGGGGTCCTCCGGAGTTTCAGTTGCCTGGAGCAACCATAGAGGATGATTGGTTGCTGAAGGCAAGGAAAATCGGGTAATCGAAGCAAAGAGCTGGCCAAGGATTCACCGTGGGTACGTCATGTGCCGGCCCGTCGGCCGGGGCAAACCAGGCCCGGGCGCGCGGGGCGCCACCCCTCTTCGCTAGGGTCCTGACCCATGGCCAACCCCCAACAGCAGGGCCCCGAGGGCAACTACGACCCCGCGGGCAGCACCCAGATGTTCCGTGCCTTTGTCGACGAGGGCACCCCCGGCCGCCGCGCCGCGGCTCCGGCCGCCCCGGCGGCCACCCATCGGTCCGGTTCACGGACGGGCGTGCTCATCGGCGTGGTGGTGGCGATCGTGGTCGTCGCGGCCGTGGCCTGGCTCGCGCTGTCCTGACCCCTCGGGACCGCCCCCTCGGGCGCGGCCTAGGAGCTCCACTCCACCCGGACGTCCCGCGTCTCGATGTGCGCCTCCGGCGGCACCCGCCAGGCGTCCACGCACACCTGCCGGCTCCACTCGGTCGCCTGCCCCGGGGCGATCGGCACCGGCAGGGGCTGCGTCGAGATGACCGTCGTCCAGTCGGCGCCCAGCGGCCCGATGACATGGGTGCCGAGGATGACGGTGCCCTCCGTCACCGGAGCGCGGCCCGCGTTGGCGAAGACCAGGGCCACCTCCTCGCACCAGCGCTGCGCGCCGGGCGTCCGGCGCGGCTCGGTCACGGTGAGCGTCTCCGTCTCGGGCGGCGAAGGTGCCGGTGACGGGGACGCCGACGGCGAGGGTGCCGGAGCCGGAGGCGATTCCGGCGGCCGGGCCGAGGGCAACCGCACCGGCGCGGGAGTACGGGCCCCACCGCCGGGACTCGGCCGGGAGATGTGCGTACGGCCGCCGCCGGGGGTGCGCCGTGGAGCGGGTGCCGGGGTGGTGCGTACCCGCTCGCCGGTCGAGGGCAGGGGCACCAGCCGCACACCGTCCTTCGGCGGCACCCGCCCGGACGGTCCGGGTCCGGCGTCCGACAGTGCGACGCGGCCCTCGCGCGCACCGCTGCCGCACCCGGTGAGGAGCAAACCCAGACAGAGTGCGGCAGTTGAAGCGGAGACGAACTTCGCGCGGTGCGTCTTCCGTCGCATCACCCCAGTGTGCTGACGAAGCGTCAGCAAGTACAGATGCGCGGCCGGTCGGCCGGATGGCCGGCCGGTCAGTCGGCGATGAGCCCCTCGCGAAGCTGGGACAGGGTCCGCGTCAACAGTCGTGAGACATGCATCTGGGAGATGCCGACCTCCTCGCCGATTTGCGATTGCGTCATATTCGCGAAGAACCTCAGCATGATGATCTGCCGCTCGCGCGGAGGCAGTTTGGCCAGCAACGGCTTGAGCGACTCCCGGTATTCGACGCCCTCCAGCGCCGAGTCCTCGTACCCCAGCCGGTCGGCCAGCGAGCCCTCGCCGCCGTCGTCCTCGGGTGAGGGGGAGTCCAGCGAGCTGGCCGTATAGGCATTGCCCACCGCCAGGCCGTCGACCACATCCTCCTCGGAGACGCCCAGGCACAGGGCCAGCTCGGGCACGGTCGGCGACCGGTCGAGCTTCTGCGCGAGCTCATCGCTGGCCTTGGTCAGGGCGAGCCGCAACTCCTGGAGGCGGCGCGGCACCCGCACGGACCAGCTGGTGTCCCGGAAGAAGCGTTTGATCTCACCCACCACGGTCGGCATCGCGAACGTGGGGAATTCCACGCCCCGTTCGCAGTCGAACCGGTCGATCGCCTTGATCAGCCCGATCGTGCCGACCTGGACGATGTCCTCCATGGGCTCATTGCGACTGCGGAAGCGGGCGGCGGCGTAGCGCACCAAGGGGAGGTTGAGTTCGATGAGGGTGTCGCGGACGTACGTACGCTCGGCGCTGTCCCGCTCCAGGGCGGCCAGCCGCATGAAGAGGGAGCGGGAGAGGGTGCGAGTGTCGATGGCTTCGCAGTCGTCGAGCACGGCGTGCGGTGCGTCATTGGCGAGCACCTTCGCGCTGCCCAGGTCTACGGACATGCCACCCCCTTGAGGTCGCGGACGGGTCACAGCAACCCCCAGTCGAGAGTACGGCCGAGGGGTTCAGCCTCCACCTGAATACCGGAGGCTGCGCTGTGGCAAACGCAGTTCCTGCAGAATGTCACATGTCGGCAACACGCTGTAGCGTCAAGTCGACATATCTGCCGCATGACATCGAGGGGGGTGTCACCCGTAAGGGTTAGGCGTCGATTCGATTTGCGGAGCGCAGCCTGGCGAAGCTCCGCGAGAGCAGCCGGGACACATGCATCTGGGAGACCCCCAGCTCGGCGCTGATCTGGGACTGGGTCAGATTGCTGTAGTAGCGCAGCAGCAGAATGCGCTGTTCACGCTCCGGCAGTTGGACGAGCAGGTGACGTACCAGGTCCCGGTGCTCGACCCCGGCGAGCGCGGGGTCCTCGTAGCCGAGCCGGTCCAGCAGCCCCGGCAGGCCGTCGCCCTCCTGCGCCGCTTCCAGCGAGGTCGCGTGGTACGAACGGCCCGCCTCGATGCAGGCCAGCACCTCGTCCTCGCCGATCTTGAGCCGCTCGGCGATCTCGGCGGTGGTGGGGGACCGGCCGTGCAGCACCGTCAGGTCCTCGGTGGCGCCATTGACCTGCACCCACAGTTCATGGAGGCGGCGCGGCACATGCACGGTGCGGACGTTGTCCCGGAAGTAGCGCTTGATCTCGCCGACGACGGTGGGCATCGCGAAGGTCGGGAACTGCACCCCCCGGTCGGGGTCGAACCGGTCGATGGCGTTGATGAGCCCGATCGTGCCGACCTGGATCACGTCCTCCATCGGCTCGTTGCGACTGCGAAAACGCGCCGCGGCGTACCGCACCAGCGGCAGGTTGGCTTCGATCAGGGCGGCGCGCACGCGGGCGTGCTCCGGCGTGCCCGGGTCCAGGGCCGAGAACTCCTTGAAGAGGACCTGGGTCAGTGCCCTGGCGTCCGCGCCCCGGCTCTCCCGGGTGCGGGGGGCCTCGTCGTGCTCGTCCGGGTCGTGCTCGTCCCTCTCGGGGGCCTCCGGGGCGTGCTCGTCCCTCCCGGGGGCCTTCGGGGTCGGGCCGGGCGGTGCGGTCGGCTCGGGGTGGTGGAGGGGGGCTTCGGACGCTGTTCGGGCCGGCACGGTCACACCACCCCTTCACGGTCGACTGCACGGTCAACGCGCATATGTGGTCAATGTCGATGAGGCATCGACAAGCGTCATCACCAAGGTCGTCAAAAGCGGTCATAGCATCACAAGACATGTCCACTGTGTGCAAGCACCGCATAGTGCCGTGTTGGGTATGAAAAGAGCCCCCCGCCGGGTGGCGAGGGGCCCGGGCGGGCGGAGTGGCTCAGACGGGGTAGTCGGCGATCACCCACGTGGCGAATTCGTGCCACCGTGCGGCGGCCGCCTGGTGCGCCGGATGCCCCAGGTAGCGCTGGAGCGCGTCCGGGTCCTCGACGGCGGAGTTGATGGCGAAGTCATGGGCGATCGGCCGGTCCGTGATGTTCCAGCCGCACTCCCAGAAGCGCAGCTCGGGCACCAGCTCCGCCAGCTCCTCGAACGCCCGCACCCCGGCGGTCACCCGCGGATCGTCGCGCTCGACGCCCTGGTTGAGCTTGAAGAGGACCAGGTGACGGATCACAGGGCTGCCGCCTTCCGCAACGCATGGACTCACTTGACCAACTGGGTCATGAACTCGCCGACGCTCTTGGCGGCGTCGGATATCCCCTGGAACCCTATCTGCACCAGCTCGGCGGCCCGGGCCGGGGAATGGATGATCGTGTACGCCACAAAGATGACAATGGCCCACAACACGACCCTCTTGGCTTGCGCCATGACGTACTGCCTCCCCTGCCGACCGCCTGTTCGCCCGTCCCCCAAGCGTCCCAAAAGTCTATGCGCACATATGGACGAGGTCTCCGTAATGGCGGCGGCGGGTTTCCCCCGCACCGTCTCCTCACACCATTTTTAAGGACTTAAGGCCCTGCAAGCTGGGCCCTTCGCCGCCCTTCCGGCCCTTCCCGGGGGCGGAGGATGGAACGTGCCCACCGGATCTGGCAGGAATCCGAAGGGCCTGGGACATGGGCCTCTCTGCGGGGTCCGGGCCGCGAGCTTCCCCCCTGACTGCGGCCCGTACTTGGAGACCGTGTCCTCATGGGGGGAAGCGGCTTGTCCCCCCGATGCCGCTTCCCCCCTCCTGCGTTTGCCGGAGCCCCGGCTTCGAACCGTTCGCGCACTCGGTTCGGGGCCGGGGCTCCGCGCTTTCCCGCACCGGTGGCAACGCGCCGTGCACAACGGGTGGTTGGCCAACACCACACGGCGGGGCGGCGGCCGGATCACGGCTGTGCGACAGAGGTGAGAAGCGCCCACCGCCTGGGCACCAGAAAGGCACACGGCATCAGGGCACCGCTCCGGCTTCCTGCGGGCGGCCCGCCGTGCGCGCGGAATGGTCCGGTGCGGTGGATCAGTGAAGAAGGAGAACGGTGAGGTTCGTATGGGCGGGTACGAGCTCGCCTTCACCATGCGGGAGCGTGTGGCGGGGGGAGCGGTCATGGTGGAACTGCGGGGAGAGATCGATATCTTGGCGGACCAGGAACTGGCTCCGCGCCTGGAGGCGCTGGCGGGGATCCACCTCGACCTGGTCGTCGACCTGCGTGGAGTGACGTTTCTGGACGCGAGCGGCCTTCGGCTGTTGCTCAGGGCGCGGGACCGGGCGGCCCGGTGCGGCGGCCGGCTGCGGGTCGTGCGCGGTGGGCCACGGGTGTCCAAGGTGATCCGGATCGCCGGGCTCGGCACGGCGTTCACCTGGCTCGACACGGCCCCGGTCGAGGCCGACCTCCCCCACGGCAGCGTCCCGGCGTAGGGGAGGTACGGACACCGGAACTCAGCGGGCGGACGCTCGCAGCCGCTGCAGCGAGCCCGTCAACTGGTCCACTTCCTCAGGAGTGTTGTAGAGCGCGAGCGAGGCCCGCGCCGCGCTGTCCAGGCCGTAGTGCCTGAGCGAGGGCTGCGCGCAGTGGTGCCCGGCCCGGATGGCGATGCCGTCCCGGTCGAGCCACTGGGCGACCTCGGCCGGGTCGTGGCCGGCCAGGGTGAAGGTCAGCACGGCGATCTTCTCCGGTGCCGAGCCCAGGACCTCCAGCCCCTCGACCGCCCCCAGCGCCCGCTGTGCGTACTCCAGCAGCGCCGCCTCGTACGAGGCGACCTCGCTCCGGCCGAACGAGCTCAGCCAGTCGATGGCGCTGTGCAGACCGATCACCCCGGCGATGTTCCCGGTGCCCGCCTCGAAGCGGTGCGGGACGGGCGCATAGCTGCTGCCGGAGAAGTCCACCTGGTCGATCATGTTCCCGCCGCCCTGCCAGGGCGCCATCTCCGCCAGCAGCTCCGGCCGCCCATAGAGCGCGCCGATGCCCGTGGGCCCGTACAGCTTGTGGCCCGAGAAGGCATAGAAGTCGGCATCCAACTCCTGGACGTCCACCGGGAAATGGGCCACCGCCTGGGCCCCGTCCACCAGCACCTTGGCCCCGTACCGGTGGGCCAGCGCGGTCATCTCCCGCACCGGCGGGACCGTGCCCAGGGTGTTGGACGCATGGCTGATCGCGACCAGCCGGGTGCGGAAGGAGAGCAGATCGGCGAAGGCGTTCTGGTCGATGCTCCCGTCCGGGAGCAGCGGAATGGGCACCACGCGGGCCCGGCTCTCCTTGGCGAGCAGCTGCCAGGGGACGATGTTGGAGTGGTGCTCCAGCGTCGCGACCAGGATCTCGTCGCCCGGGCCGGTGTTGGCCCGGCCCCAGCTCTGGGCGACCAGGTTGACCGCCTCGGTGGTGCCGCGTACGAAGCAGACGGTGTCCGGCGACCCGGCGCCCAGGAACCCGGCCACCGCCGCCCGTCCCGCCTCGTACGCCTCGGTGGCCTCCCGGGCCATGGTGTGCGCACCGCGGTGGATGTTGGAGTTGGCGGCCGAGTAGTAGGCGGCCAGCGCCTCGATCACCTGGCGCGGCTTCTGGGTGGTGGCGCCGTTGTCCAGCCAGACCAGCGGCCGGCCGTTCACGGTGCGGTGCAGGACGGGGACGTCCCGGCGCGCGGCCTCGGGGGTGAAGGAGCCCGTCCGCCCCGGGCGTTGGGCAACCTCAGGAGTAGTCATGGTACTTGGACACCTCGACGTTCTGGAGGACGGCGGCGGCGTCCTCCACCAGGATCGCGGTGTTGAAGTACGCGGTCATCAGATAGGAGGTGATCGCCTTCTGGTCGGTCCCCATGTTCCGCATGGCGAGGCCCGGTTCGACCTCGTCCGGCACCTTCGCCGGGCGCAGCCCGACCACGCCCTGTTCGGCCTCGCCCACCCGCATCAGCAGGATCTCGGTGACGCCCGTACCGCCCGCGCCGCCGGTGAACCGCACCTTGTCGGAGGGCAGCAGCGGCACTCCGCGCCAGGTCAGCAGCGGGCTGCCGAACCTGGTGTCCATGACCGGGGGCACTCCCCGGCGGGTACACTCCCGGCCGAACGCGGCGATGGCCTTGGGGTGCGCGAGGAAGTAGCCGGGCTGCTTCCAGACCTTGGACAGCAGCTCGTCCAGGTCGTCGGGGGTGGGCGCGCCGGTCCGGGTCTGGACGCGCTGGCCCGGTGCGATGCTGTTCAGCAGCCCGAACTCCGGGTGGTTGAGCATCATCGCCTCCTGGCGCTCGCGGAGCGCCTGGATGGTCAGGGCCGCCTGCTCCCGGGTCTGGTCCATGGGCCCGTTGTAGAGGTCGGAGACCCGGGTGTGCATGCGCAGTACGGTCTGGGCCAGGCTCATGTGGTATTCGCGCGGCTCGTCCTCGTACTCGACGTAGGTGCCCGGCAGTTCGGGCTCGCCGATGTGTCCGGCCGCGAGGTTCACCGGCACCTCGGCGCCGGGTGCGGCCTGCCGTCCGGCGGCGTATGCCGCGAGCGCCGCGCGCAGCGCCGGGTCCCGGTCGGCCAGGGCGGCCAGGGCGGTGCGCTCGACGGTGAGCGCGGTGCCCGCGGTGAGCGCGGTGACGCCATAGGGCAGCGGCTCGTCGCGGGCCCAGGCGGCGGCGTCGAAGAACTGGCCGTCGCCGATCACCTCCAGCCGGGCGTCCGCGTCGTACCGCCCGGCCGCCCGCTTCTCGGCGCGGCCCAGGACCAGCACCCACAGCCGGTCGGCGGCCTGGCCCTCGGCGGCCAGCGACTGGCCGGGCTCGAAGGCGACCTGGCTGAACGCCCCGGCCAGCTCGGCGAGCAGCGCCTCGTCCGCCTCGCGCAGGAAGGGCAGTTCGCGGAGGTCCTCGGGGATCACGCGATGGGTGTCGCCCTCGGCATAGGTGCTGATCCGGTCGTCGCCCAGGATGAAGGTACGGCGGCGGTTGACGCGGTAGACGCCCGATTCCACGTCCACCCAGGGCAGGGCGCGCAGCAGATAGCGGGGCGTGATGCCGCGCATCTGCGGGGTGGTCTTGGTGGTGGTGGCCAACTGCCGTGCGGCATCGGGGGCGAGGCTGAGCCGGTCGTTCATGGAGACCTCCGGGTGCTGGTGGCGGGGGGCGAGACCCGATCGTGCGGTCACCGAGGGTCGACCACAAGTCACCGGATTCCGGAGGGAGTCCTGAAAAGCCTGAAGGCGAAGGTGGGGGGTTCTCAAAAGGCGGCTTATACGGCCGCGCCGGGGGCGGTGGTGGATCTTCCCTGAGGGGAGGGTTCCGGAATGGCCCGTACCAAGACCTGACCGGTTTTGACCGGAGGGCCCAACTGGCCGGAAACGGCCTGTTCGTACGTACGGGAATGCCCTTCATGGCTCGCCGCCCAGGTGTATTTGACAGACTGTCCAGTCAATTCTGGGAAAACACTTGACTCTGACACTTGACGTCGGCTGAGCGTCCGGCCGATGCTCCTCCGCGTCGCACCTTGTGACGTGTGCGGCAGAAGTAAGCCAGCGTGCAAGCCGTACCTCATGTGACAGGAGTGACCATGTCTCAGATCGGCCGGAAAATCCCCGCCCTGGGTCTCACCGCCGCGCTGCTGTTCGGAGCGGGCCTTGCCACGGCGAGCGCGGCAAGCGCCGCTCCCGCCCACCGGTCGTCGTCAACCGGCGTGACCGGGTGGGTATACCAGGATCATTACGACACCGCTGACGAGTGCCTCGCAGTGGGCAGGACCTCCGGAGAGAGGTGGAAGTGCGAGCAGGAGATGGACCGTTTCGCGCTGTACTTCTACCGCTCTTAGAGAACGGCTGCCGAATGTGAACGACGGAGGGCCCGGCCTTGTGCAAGGCCGGACCCTCCGGTGAGAGCGGTAGCGGAGGGATTTGAACCCTCGGTGGAGTTGCCCCCACACTCGCTTTCGAGGCGAGCTCCTTCGGCCGCTCGGACACGCTACCGAGAGAGAGCTTAGCGGACGTTGGGCCGTGCTCCGAAATCGGATTCCGGTGGCCCGCGGTCAGCGGGTGCGGAAGAAGTCGGTGAGGAGCGCCGAGCACTCTTCGGTGAGGACGCCGGAGATCACTTCGGGGCGGTGATTGAGACGTCGGTCACGCACCACGTCCCACAGCGAGCCGACCGCGCCGGCCTTGTCGTCGGCCGCGCCGTAGACCACCCGTTCCAGACGGGACAGGACGATGGCGCCCGCGCACATCGTGCACGGCTCCAGGGTCACGACCAGGGTGCAGCCGGTCAGGCGCCACTCGCCCACGGCCCGCGCGGCCTCGCGGATCGCCAGGATCTCCGCATGGCCGGTCGGGTCCCCGGTGGCCTCGCGTTCATTGCGGCCGCGGCCGATGACGGAGCCGTCCGGGGCCAGCACGATGGCGCCGACCGGCACATCGCCGGCGGCGGGGGCCCGTACGGCCTCCTCGAGGGCCGCCCGCATCGGGGTGTGCCAGGGGGCGCGTACGGGGTCGTGGTCGGGGGCGGCTTCGTTCATGGCACCAGTGTGAGCGGGCGTCCGGCCGGGAGGGGTCAGCGGACCGCCTCCAGGACGTCGGGGCAGCCGAGCGCCTCGGTGATGGTGCTGAGGGCCTCTTCGTCGATGGCCTGGAGCTCCTTGGAGCTCACTCCCAGGTCGTCGAGGATCAGCACATCGCCGAGCGGCCCGTGCGGTGCCCGCTCGGCGGCGGTCTCCTCGGATTCCTCGGTGTCCTCCTCGTCCGGGTCGGGCTCGCCGTCCTCGGTGCCGTCGAGGTCGAGGCGGTCGAGTTCGTCGTCCTCGGTCTCGTCGTGGCCGAGCAGCTCGTCGGCCAGCAGTGCCCCGTAGGAGCTGCGCTTGGCGGCGGCGGCGTTCGAGAGATAGATGCGGGGGTCGTCCTCGCCGTCCACCCGGATGACGCCGAACCAGGTGTCCTCCTGCTCGATGAACACCAGGACCGTGTCGTCGTCGACGGCGGCCTCGCGGGCCAGGTCGGCGAAGTCGGACAGGGTTTCCACGTTGTCGAGGTCTGTGTCGCTCGCTTGCCACCCGTCTTCGGTGCGCGCGAGCAGTGCGGCGAAGTACACCGTGACTCTCCCACTGGTCATAGGCGGTGCCGGGCCGGACGGGGACAGCACCCCGCCCACTCGGAATCGTGGCAGAAACCTCGCCGTCGCGAGAGGTCTTCCGCGCTGCGTCGTGCAGCAGTCCGAAGAGATGCCGCTCACTCCACGTCCGTACGGCCGCCATCCGGGTTGCCGGGTCACCAGCGGAACGTACGCATCCGCATCTGCTGGCGCATCCTCGCGGCCCTGGCCCGGCGCGGCTGCACCCGGTCGCGCAGCTCCCTGGCCTCGTTCAGCTCGCGGAGGAACTGGGCCCGGCGGTGCCGCCGCTCGGCGTCGGTCTCCGGTCCTTCGGGCTCGGTGGGTTCCACCGGATCCGCCGGTCTTTCCGGCCGGTCTCCGGGCTTGCGTCGGTCGCGGTCGGCCATGGGCAGCACCACCTCGTGCCGAGGTCCTCGCCCGGAGGAACAGACCGGGCGTACGTGCCCACTTTCCCCCTAAGTGGTGGTTTGATGCCACCGCATGCCAGGTGCCTTCCGGACCGGCGCCGGATGACCGGCCCACCGCAGCGCGGGCGCTCGCGCCCGAAAGCTCGGTTAATGTCAATGTCATGCGGATGCACGTCGTCGACCACCCCCTGGTGGCCCACAAACTCACCACCCTGCGCGACAAGCGCACCGATTCCCCCACCTTCCGGCGGCTCGCCGACGAGCTGGTCACCCTGCTCGCGTACGAGGCGACCCGCGACGTGCGCACCGAGCAGGTCGACATCGAGTCGCCGGTGACCGCGACCACCGGGGTCAAGCTGTCGCACCCGCGCCCGCTGGTGGTGCCGATCCTGCGCGCCGGGCTCGGCATGCTCGACGGCATGGTCCGGCTGCTGCCCACGGCCGAGGTCGGTTTCCTGGGCATGATCCGCAATGAGGAGACCCTCAAGGCGGAGACCTATGCGACGCGGATGCCCGACGACCTCTCGGGCCGCCAGGTGTACGTACTGGACCCGATGCTGGCCACCGGCGGCACCCTGGTCGCCGCGATCAACGAGCTGATCGCCCGCGGTGCGGACGATGTCACCGCGATCTGCCTGCTGGCCGCGCCGGAGGGGGTCGAGGTGATGGAGCGCGAGCTCGAGGGCGCGCCGGTGACCGTGGTCACCGCCTCCGTGGACGAGCGGCTCAACGAGGCCGGCTATATCGTCCCGGGCCTCGGTGACGCGGGCGACCGGATGTACGGCACCGCGGGCTGAGCCCGCCGGTCAGCACCGCGAGGCGGTCGCGGAGGGGGAAGGCGAGGCGGGGGGCTGACCGCCGCCCTGCTGCGGCGCCAGCTCCTTGAAACCGGTCCCGATGATCAGGTCGACGTCCTCCCCCTTGCGTACGTCGCTCTTCACCTCGGCCCCGCCGAACTGCTCGCTGAGCACCTTCACCGGCCCGTCGGCCGCCTCGGGGGAGCCCAGCAGCAGGGCCGTGCCGGTGACTTTCTTGTCGTACTGGGACGGCGCATTGCCGACCTTGCCGATCTTGAATCCGCGCTGCCTGAGCTCGTCCGCCGTGGTCTGGGCGAGGCGGCTGCGCGGGGTGGCGTTGTAGACGTTGACCGTGATGTCGCCGGGCCTGGGCAGGGGGTCGTCGTGGGGAGCGGCGTGTCCGGCCGCGCGGGCGTCCGCGTGATCGCCCCCCGATGCCCGGTCGCAGTCGCCGGTGCGCTGCGCCGCCCGGTTGCTGCCGCCGCCGCTGCCCCCGGAGAAGACGTCGACGAGCTGGGCTGTCCCCCAGCCGCCCAGCCCCAGCACGGCAACCGTGACGGCGGCCGCCAGCACGATCCTGCGGGGGCTTCTCGGGCGGCGGCGCATATGGGGGAAGCGATGGCCAGTGATGCGATACTTTCCGCCCATGCCGGGAGGGGTAAGCATGCTCATGGCCGCAGCGTAGTGCGGGCAGGGGCCGCTGCCTACTAGATGATCAATGGCTTGCGGGCACCCCAACCCAAAAGGGCCAACGGCCCGCGGCGGGCGCCGTGCATCAGTCCAGTTCGAGCACCCGGGCGTGCAGCACCTGGCGCTGCTGGAGCGCGGCGCGCACCGCGCGGTGCAGGCCGTCCTCGAGGTAGAGATCGCCGCGCCATTTCACGACATGGGCGAAGAGGTCGCCGTAGAAGGTGGAGTCCTCCGCGAGCAGCGTCTCGAGGTCGAGCTGCTGCTTGGTGGTCACCAACTGGTCAAGGCGTACCGGGCGAGGGGCAACATCCGCCCACTGGCGGGTGCTTTCCCGGCCGTGGTCGGGGTACGGCCGCCCGTTTCCGATGCGCTTGAAGATCACACGGAAAGCCTACCGGGCCAGTGGCTCCGAGCGCAGCCATGGCACGGGAGCGGGATGGCGATCAAAAGGTGTGTATCGGTAAATATCGGGTGGTCATGGGGAGTGAATGGCATTGTGCACAGGCTGTGGACGGCAGTTCAGCCGGTGGCCTTCACCCAGTGCTGCCAGGGCTGGGCGGCTATCCAGTCGGTCAGCGGGGTGAGCTCGATGCCCAGTCGCTGCCGGGTGGTGTGCGGATCCGCGGCGAACAGCTCGGGGTCGTGGCCCCCGGCCGCGTGGTGGTAGCCGCCGGCCACGCCCCGGGCGACGTCCGGGCCGAGCACCGCGCCGAGGCCGGCCTCGAACTCCTCGGGGGGCAGCGGGTGGTAGTCGACGGCACGGCCCAGCACCCGGGCGAAGGCGGCGGCGAGCTCGGGGCCGGTGACGACCTCCGCGCCGCCGATGTCGATGGTCTCGCCCGCCAGGTCCGCGCGCTCCAGCGCCGCGGCGATCGCGGCGGCCAGGTCGGCGTGCGACAGCCAGGCCACCCGCCGGTCCGCGGCCAGCGGATAGGCCAGCACGCCGTCGTTGACCAGCGCCGGGCCGTTCCACGGGCTGAACAGGTTGTCCAGATAGACCGGCGGGCGGAGGACGACCAGAGGGAGCCCGCTGTCCCTGAGCACCGCCTCGGCCGCCCGGCGGGTCTCAAAGGTGGCATGGGGCGTCGTGGCCCGCGGGAGCGGGGTGTTGACGTTGAAGACGAGGCGCCGGACGGTGCCGGCGGCCCGGGCGGCCTCGGCGATGTTCACGGCGTAGGCCCGCACGGTCGCCTCGTCGTAGACCAGGGGCAGGGTGATCGCGGCGTGGGTGACGCCCTCGAAGGCCCGGCGGACGGCCGAGGGGTCGGCCAGGTCGCCGTGGACCATGGACAGGCCGGGGACGGTCCGGCCCTCGGCGGCCGGCCGCCGGGCGAAGCCGCGGACCCGGTGACCCCGCGCGGCCAGCAGCCGGGCCACCGCGCCGCCCTGAAAGCCGCCGGCGCCGAATACGAGATAGTGGTCGGTCAGGTCGGGCATGAGGTCAACTCTCCGGTCATTGGCTCTGGTTGGTGTGTGGTTGCCGTAAAGGAGTCTGGTCCGGCACACGGTTAGGATTCAATGAGTAAAAAGCCGTCGGTGGTTAAGGATCGTCCATGAGTGATGTTGACGATGCGCTGAGCGATGTGCTGATGCCCGTCCGGTTGCGCGGTGTCTTTCACAGCCGGTGGCTCGCTCGCGCGCCCTGGGCGATTCGGGGCGAGGACGAGAACTGTGCGGTCGTGCATTATGTGCTGCGCAATGAATGCCGGGTCGGTTTTTCCGGCGGCTCGGCGTCCGTGACCCTCCGCGAGGGCGATCTCGCGGTGTTCCCGCATGGCACCGGACATGTCATCGCGGACTCTTCCAGCGCGCTGGACCGGCCCCTGGACGCGGTGCTTCCGGACCGCCGTCCGGGCACCTCCGGCATTCTCGAGCTCGGCGGGCCGGACGGCGCCGAGACCGAGCTGATCTGTGCCGGACTGCACCAGGACGCCGTCGGCGGCCTTCCGGTCTACCAGGCGCTGCCCGAGCTCATCCTGCTGGACCGCGCGGCGGTGCAACGGGAGACCCTGCTGGCCCGGACGCTGGCGAGCATCACGGCCGAGTCGGCCCGCCGGGATCCCGGGGCCCGGCTGATCGTCACCCGCGCATTCGAGCTGGTCTTTGTGCTGGCCCTGCGGGCGGAGCTGGAAAGGCTGACCGACAGTGCCTCCGGGCTGCGGGCGCTGCGTCATCCCGGGGTCGGCAAGGCGCTGCTGGCGATATACCGGGAATTCCCGGAGCCATGGACCGTGGATTCATTGTCGCGGCGGGCCGGGATGTCCCGGTCGGCGTTCGCCAAGACATTCCGCGAACTGGTCGGAGAGGCCCCGGGGCAGCATTTGGCCGGACACCGGATGCGGGCGGCGGCGCGCCTGCTGGCCGAGACGCGGGTGCCGCAGTCCGCTATTCCCCAACTGATCGGATATCAGAGCGCGGTGGGCTTCCACTTGGCGTTCCGCAAGGAATTCGGAGTGCCGCCGGGGGAGTTCCGCAGATCCGCCAGGTGATCTTGATCGTCAGCTGGCGGGGCCGACCAGCCCCCCGTTGACATAGACGGTCTGTGCGGTCACCCATTTTGCCTCGGGGGAGGCCAGGAAGCGGACGACCGGCACCACGTCGTCCGGGTCGCCGATGTCGCCGTTGACGCTCATGCTCTTGAGCCAGGCGATGTTCTCATCGGTCTCGGCCGGATAGAAGAAGCTGGTCTTCAGCGGGCCGGGGGCCACGCAGTTGACCGTGATCCCCCGGCCGCCGATCTCCTTGGCGAGCGCCTTGGTGTAGTGCTCCAGCGGGCTCTTGCTGCCCGCGTAGCCGCCGTAGGTCGGGGCGGTGACGGCGACGATCGTGGTGATGAGGTTGAGGACGCGGCCGTGGTCGGCCATCTTGGTGGCGGCCTCGCGCATCAGGAAGAACGGGATCTTGGCGTTGATCGCGAACATCCGGTCCCACTCGTCCTCGGTGAACTCCGCGATGGGCTTGCGGACGATCATCCCGGCGGTGTTGACCAGGATGTCCCACCGGCCGAACTCCTTGATCGTCGCATCGACCAGCTCGGTCACCTGGCCGACCCTGGTCAGGTCGCCCTGCCGGGTGGCCGCCCGCACCCCCAGGCCGGTCAGCTCCCGGGCGACCTCTTCGGCCTGGTCCCGTTTGCCGTCACTGTTGTAGTGCACCATCACATCGGCGCCGTCCTGCGCGAGGGCAGTGGCGAATCGCCTTCCCAGGTTGGCCGAGCCACCGGTCACGATGGCGACCTTTCCGTCCAGGACACCGGGCACCGGACCCTCCTTGCGGTATGCGGCATTTATTGGCACTTGTTCAGAAATCAGTGTCGCCTTCCGGCCGGAATCGCACCACTTGGAAGTCGGCTTGGAGGTCGGCTTGGAAGTCGGCTCTCCTTGACGAGACGCCACGATGGCGAGGTATATCCAAGTTGCCCCTATCGGGCGCAATTCAGGGGAAAGTGGCGACTTATGTGCCCCTGCCTCCTAGGGTGAACCGCGGTTCGGCCAGGAGGGCGCATGGAATATGTGCGGCTACTGCGGGAGCGGCCGGTGCTGGTGCTGTGGCTGGCACGGAGCCTCTCCGTCCTCGGCGACCGGCTGTACGCAGTCGCGGTGATATGGAGCGTGTATGCGAGCACCGGCTCGGCCTCGCTCATGGGGCTGGTGGCGGTGGTCGAGTCGCTGCCCTGTCTGCTGCTCGGCACCGCCGGGCAGCGGGTGGTCGCCCGCTTCTCCTCGTACCGCGCGCTGTCCTGGGTGGACGCCGCACGGGCGGCGGTGGCCGTCGTCCTGCCGGTGCTGTGGGTGCCCGGCGGCCGGGGTACGGCCGTGCTGCTGGCCGGTGTGCTGGTGCTCGGTGTGCTCGGGGCGCTCTTCGACCCCAACCTCGAGGCGCTGGTGCCCGGCCTTGTGGAGCCCTCGCGGGTGCAGCAGTTGACCGGGCTGTTCGACCTGACCGGCCGGATCGCCCGCACCACGGGGCGGGCGTGTGCCGGGCTGCTGCTCCTGCTGGTCTCCAAGCTGGAGCTCTTCGCGCTCAACGGTGCGGCCTTCGCGGTGTCCGCGGCGGCACTCGGCTGGCTGGCCCGGCGCCAGGCCGCCGCGGACCGCGAACCGCCGGGCGGGGAACAGCCGTCGGTACGGGCCTGGCCACTGCTCCGGGGGCACCCCCGGATCGGTCTGGCGATCGGGGTGCACGGCCTGGTGCCGTTCTGCTCGGCCGCGGCGACGGTGGGCATGCCCGTGCTGCTCGCCGCCCGCTATGGCGCGGGGGCGGGCGTCTACGGGCTGATCACCGCCACGGTCGGGGTGGGGGCGCTGATCGGCAACCCGGTCGCGGGGAGCTGGAGGCCGGCCGGCTGGCTGGCCGTCTGCTGCGGTGCCTGGCTGGTCGACGGGGTGGCGACGGCCTGCATGGGGCTGGTGTGGCACGTCTGGGCGCTGGAGTTGCTGTCGCTGACGACGGGGCTGGTCTCCCCGCTGGCCACGGTGACGCTGCGCGCCCGGCTGGGGCTGTTCCCGCCCGCGCAGCGGTTGCGGCTGATGCTCGTCGAGCACACCGCGGCCAAGGCGGGGAGCACGGTCGGGATACTGCTGCTGCCGCTGCTGATCGATGTCTCGGCGCCGGGGTCCTTTCTGGTGGCCGGGGTGGTGGTGGCGGTGGTGTCGGTGGGTGCGCTGGGCGCATCCGGCCGGGTCGTGGAGGGCGCGGTCGCGGGGTGACGCCCCGGCCCCTCCGGGCGGGCCCCCGGTCCCTCCCGGAGGACGAGACGGGGCAAAATGCTCCGGGCAGGACCCAGAGCCGGCCTTGAAGTGACGGGTATCACAGGAACGCCCGTCGGGCTGCGGACAACTCCCACCGTGAACCATTCGCCGTGCGAGTGACCGGCGACTGGGCCATGGCCGAGGACATCGTCTCGCTGACGTTCCTCGAGGCGTGGCGGCTGCGCGAGAGACTGCGCGGCTGGCCGATGCCGAGCAACTGGCCGCGGCCAAGACCGCCTTGGCGAAACTGCGCCGGTCCGAACGTGAAGTGCTCACCCTGTGCGTCTGGTCCGGCCTGAGCTATGCGGAGGCCGCCGAGGCACTGAACGTGCCGGTGGGGACGGTGAAGCCCGGCACCGTGATCGGCCAGACCATGGTCGTCAAGCGGGCCGTGGGGGACGCCAAGAAGGAACTCCCGGGCGGCGGGCGGCTCCGGTAGCCGCCGATGCGCCTCAGCGCCGCTCGATGAGCAGGTGGCGGGGCCCGCGCAGGACCGGGCTCCGCCGGTACGGGGGCGGGTCCTCGAGCAGCCGGGGGGTGTTCAGGCGGTGCAGGAGGGTGCCCAGCGCGATCTGGGTCTCCAGGCGGGCGAGCGGTGCGCCGAAGCAGTTGTGGATGCCGCTGCCGAAGCCGAAGTGCACATTGTCCTCGCGGGCCGGATCGAAGTGGTCGGGGTCGGGGAAGCGCAGCGGGTCGCGGTTGCCGGAGGCGAGCACCAGGATCAGCGGGGCGCCCTTGGGGATGGTGACGCCCGCGACCTCGATGTCGGTCAGCGGGGTGCGCTGCGGCAGGAACTGGACGGGGGGTTCATAGCGCAGCAGCTCCTCCACGGCGCCGGGCAGCAACCGGGGCTCGGCGCGCAGCCGTTCCAGCGCATCCGGGTTGCGGAGCAGGGTGAGCATGCCATTGGTGATGAGGTTGACGGTGGTCTCGAGCCCGGCGATGAGCAGCAGGACCGAGGTGGCCATCAGCTCTTCCCGGGTCAGCCGCCCGTCGGGGCCCTGCTCGTTGACGAGGTCGGAGAGCATGTCGCCGGTGGGGTGGCCGCGCCGCCGGTCGGCGAGTTCCGCCAGGTAGTGGCCCATGGTCAGCCGGGCTTCCTGGACGGCGCGTTGGCGCTGCTCGGCGTCGTCCACGCCGGGGGTGCCGTCGAAGCCGGAGATGATCTGGTTCGACCAGGCGTGCAGCTGTGGCATGTCCTCCGGCGGGACGCCCAGGAGCGTGCCGATCACGGTGACGGGGAGCGGGTAGGCGAAGTCGTCGACGAGGTCGATGCGGTCCCGGTCCCCGAAGGCGTCGGCCAGTTCCTCGGCGATCCGGGTGATGTCCTGGTGCAGGGCGTCGATCCGGCCGGGGGAGTGGGGCGGGCCGAAGGGCCGCATCGTCAGGCGGCGCAGCCGGTGGTGTTCGGGGTCGTCGAGGCGGAGGAAGGGCGGGGGCAGTCCGTCGTCCTGGGACTCCGGCCCGGCCTGGTACGGCTCGGCGCGGTTGCGGAGGTCGGAGCTGATGCGCGGGTCGTGGAGCAGTGCGGCGATCTCGTCGTATGTGCCGACCAGATAGCTGCCGTCGTCCTGCCGGCAGACGCCGTTCTCCCGGAGTTCGGCGTAGAGCGGGTAGGGGTTGGCGCGGTTGGCGTAGTCGGTGATCCGGTGGAACAGGGTTTCCGTGGACAAGGGTCGCTCCTGGGGGATCAGCCGCCCGGACGGACCAGGGTCAGCCGCCGGTCCGGCAGGTGGCCGGTGAGGGTGACGGTCGGCCCGTGCGAGAGCACCTTCGGGTCCGGCACATCGGAGGGGGTGGGGGTGAGGTCGGCGAGCCGGTCGGCGGCGCCGGGTCCGGGGGGAAACGGTGCCGCCGTCTCGATCAGGCGCTGATAGTGGTCCAGCGACTTGGCCATGTCGACGCCGACGGCCGCCGTGATGCGCCCCCGGTAGCCGTAGACCGCGACCAGGCGGCGCTGTGCCAGGGAGCCCTGGGCGATGACCACCTGGTCGGAGAAGGTCGGTACCCCGACGGACTTGATGTTGAGGCCGAACTGGCTGGACCAGAAGACCGGTACGGCCAGGTGCGGGCGTCTGCGCGGCCCCGGGCTGATCATGTTGTGGGCGGCCACCTCCGCCTGGGCGACCGCATTGCCCCAGTGCTCGAGGGAGATCAGCTGGTACTCGAAGAGCGGGTGGGGGAAGCGGGCCACATCACCGGCGACGAAGACGTCGTCGGTGACGATCCCGCGCATGTCGAACACCCGGCATCCCGCGTCGCAGGCCACCCCGCGAGGCCCCGCGGCGAGCCCCGATTCGGCGAGCCATTCCGTATTGCGGACCGAGCCCAGGGCGACCACGGCGACCTCGGCGTCGATCCGGCTGCCGTCGGAGAACTCGGCGCCGGTGAGACGGCCGTTGCTGCCGTTGAGCGCGGTGACCGTCACCCCGCAGCGCAGGTCCACCCCGTGTGCCCGGTGCATCCTGGTGGCCCAGTCACCGGCCGTCCCGCCGAGCGCGCCGATCAGGGGAGCCCGACCGCGCTCGGCGACCGTCACCTCCAGGCCCCGCTCCCGGCAGACGGAGGCGATCTCCGAGCCGTTGAACCCGGCGCCGATCACCAGCACCCGGCGTGGCCCGGCATCCAGCCGCTCGACGAGACGGCCCGCGTCCTCGCTGGTGCGCAGGGTGAACACCCCGTCCAGGGTGGCCTCTTCGGGGTGCGGCCAGGGGCGGGCCCGGGTTCCGGTGGCGATCAGCAGCCGGTCGAAGGGCAGTTGCTCGCCGTCGGCGAGCAGTACCCGCTTCCCGTCCGGGTCGAGCCCGGTGGCGCGCACGCCGAGTTTCCACCGGGCGTCCACCGCACGGCTCTGCGGCAGCCCGGTGTCCTGTGCGCGCACCCGCCCGAGCAGCACCTGCTTGCTCAACGGCGGCCGGTCGTAGGGGGGATGGGGTTCGTTGCCGACCAGGGTCAGCGAGCCGGTGAAGCCCTCCGCGCGCAGGGTTTCGGCGGCGCGCAGCCCGGCCAGCGATGCGCCGACGATCACGATCCGCCCGTCGAGCGGCTCACTCTCCACGGGGGCCTGCCTGTTCGCCCACCAGGATGGCCTGCACCGGACAGGCCGCCGCGGCCCGGTGCACGCGCTCCTGCTGGTCGTCGGGTACCAGCGGGGTGTACCGCAGGGCCTCCTCGCCATGCAGCTCGAAGACGTGCGGGGCGAGGAACGCGCACTGCGCGTAGCCCTGACAGCGATTGAGATCGACAACGATCCGCATCCGGTTCACTCCTCCGTCGCGTCACCCGTCCGTCTCCGTCCTACCTCCGATGGGCGAGGGGCGCGGCCGGGGGTACGCCGGGCGGGGGGTCACCCGGAGCGACGGGCGGGCAGCGAGGCTTCCGTCCGGTCCCGCACGCGATGGCCCGGTCCCGCACGCGATGGCCTCCGAGGTCAGGGCCGGTGACCGGCCCGTTATCCTCCCCGTCATGGGCGCACAGCAGCAGTCACGGGTGGGGACCCTGCTACGGGAGTGGCGTCAGCGTCGCAGGCTTAGCCAGCTGGAGCTCGCCCTCCTGGCGGACACCTCCGCACGCCATCTGTCCTGTGTGGAGACCGGCCGCGCCCTTCCCAGCCGGACCATGGTGCTGCGGCTGTCCGCCGCGCTGGACGTCCCGCTGCGCGAGCGCAACACCCTGCTGATGGCCGCCGACTACGCGCCCGCGTACCGGGAGAGCAGCCTGGACGACGAGGAGATGGCCTCGATCCGTTCCGCGCTGGACATGATGATGACCGCGCACGAGCCGTACCCCGCCGTGGTGGTGGACCGGCTCTGGAACGTGGTGACCGGAAACCGGGCCATGGCCGTGCTGATGGACGGCATACCCCCGCACCTGCTGGAGCCCAGGCCGAATGTGTTCCGGCTGACCCTGCACCCCGAGGGGCTGGCCGCCCGGCTGGCCAACCTCGACCAGGTCCGGGCCCTCACCCTGGCCCGGCTGCAGGGCCAGGTCAGCGCCACCGGGGACGCGGAACTGCGGGCACTCCACGAGGAGGTGAGCGGGTACCCCGCCCCCGCGGGCTGGGAGGCCGGGCCCGCCGCCCCGGCGGTGCAGCCGAGCCCGATCCAGGTGCCGCTGCGCATCCGCACCCCGCTGGGCGAGCTCGCCCTGTTCGGCACCATGACCACCTTCGGCACCCCGGCCGATGTGACGCTCTCGGAGCTGGCGATCGAACTCTTCTACCCCCTCGACGACTTCACCACCGAGGTGCTGAAGGGGCTGGCCGGGGCGGCCGGTACCTCGCCCGGCTGAGCGGGCTGGTGGCTCTTCATCCTTGTGCCGTGGGCCGGACGACGAGTTCGCTGACGTCCACGTCGGCAGGCTGGGCGATGGCGTAGAGCACCGCTTCGCCGATCGCGGCGGCGGGGATCGCGATGCCCATCTGCTCCTCCACCGCGTCCTTGACCCGGCTGTCGCCGATGGACCCGGTCAGCTCGCTTCGGGTCAGGCCCGGGCTGATCACGGTGACCCGCAGTTCCCGGCTCTCCTGGCGCGGGCCTTCCGACAGGGCGCGGACGGCGTGCTTGGTGGCGGCGTAGACGGCTGCGGTCGGGTCGACCCTCAGTCCTGAGACGGAGGAGATGTTCACGATGTGCCCGCAGCGCTGGGCCCGCATGATCGGCAGGACGGCGGCGATGCCGTGCAGGACCCCGCGCAGGTTCACGTCGATCATGAGGTTCCACTCGTCGACCCGCAGCGCGTCCAGACGCGACAGCGGCATGACGCCGGCGTTGTTGACCAGGACGTCGATGCGCCCGTACCGGTCGTGGGCGGCTGCGACGAAGGACTGCACACTGGCCGGGTCGGTCACGTCCAGGTGGCGCGGGAAGGCGCTGCCCGCCCGGGCCGCGATGTCCTCGGCGAGGGCGGCGAGGCGGTCGGTGCGCCGCGCCCCGAGGACCACATGGTGGCCTGCGGCGGCGAGCCGCCTGGCGGTGGCCTCGCCGATACCGCTGCCGGCCCCGGTGATCAGGACCACCTTCGGAGCGACCGTGGAGGACGGGTGGGACATGTTCTTCCCCTCGGATCGAATCGGATCGAAGTGGTGCTGCCAGGATGCGTCCGACCGTGCGCATGCGGCAGGACGGGTCTTCCTGGGTGCGCCGCTCCCAGGAACCGATGCGTACGATCCCGGCATGAGCGGCAATGAACTGGGGGAATTCCTGCTGGCACGGCGCTCCCGGCTCGGCCCGTCCGACGTGGGGCTGCCCCGCTCCCGAGGCCGCCGGGTCAGCGGACTGCGGCGCGAAGAGGTCGCCGTCCTGGCCGGAGTCAGCGCCGACTACTACGCCCGTCTGGAGCAGGGCCGCGAGCGGCATCCTTCCGGCCAGGTCGTCGACGCCCTCGCGCAGGCTCTGCACTGGGATTCCGACACCTGCTGGCACGCCTACCGCCTGGCCGGGCTGGTACCGAGGCCCCAAGTCCCCTCCGCGGATGGGGAACCGGTCGCACCGGAACTGCTGCGGCTGATAGACGCCTTTCCGGCGGCCGTGGCCTATGTGGTCAACCGGCGCCTGGACATCCTCGCTTCCAATGCACTCGCCGGTGCCCTGCTCTCCCCGCTTGCGGATCCGCGCGGCATGGCCCGTTCCCTGTTCTGCGATCCCGCGGCCCGGGAACTGTTCGCCGACTGGCACACCGTGGCCCGTGACACCGTCGCCGCGCTGCGGCTGGCCCACGGCCATGAGCGGCACGACCCCCGGATGTCCGTCCTGATCGATGAACTGCTCGCGGAGAGCGAGGAGTTCGCGGCGCTGTGGAGCCGGCAGGACGTCGGCCGTCTGGGCAGCAGGACCAAGACCTTCCACCATCCGCAGGCGGGGCAACTGACGCTCGCCTACCAGACCTTCGAGGTGCAGGCCGCGCCCGGCCAGTACCTCCTGGTCGGCACCGCAGAGCCGGGCAGCCCCGACGCCCGCCGCCTGGCCCTGCTCGGCGGGTCAGACGGGTGATGTCTCGATCAGCTCAAGGAGGTTGCCTTCCGGATCGGCGATGTACGCGTAGCGCATGCCCTCGGTTGCGCCGGGTGCGGGGGCGACACCGGGGTGGCGCCGCATTCACCGGTCAGACGGGCGAACGCGGTGTCGAGGTCCGGGACTTGAAGGGCGAGGTGGGTGAAGGTTTGCACGACGGTGGCGGCAAAGGGGTCAGGGTGGGCGGCCGGGCTCGAGCCGGGCCGTTCGACGAACTCCACCCGCAGGCCGGCCGCATCGCTCAGGACGACAGTACGGACGCCCGCCTCGGGCAAGCCCGAAGGCTCCCCTGCGCCTTGGTGTTTGCTGCCCATTCTGCCCCTGTCAACAGGGCCTTGTCCCGTCCTGGGGTCACCGCCGGGTGCGGCCCCGCTCCGCGGGTTCGCGCAAGCGCACGGCGAGGGCGGCGATGTCGTCGTCCAGGCCTCGTCTGCTGTGGCGGAGGAGGTCGCGGTGCAGGGTGTCGAGCAGCTCGCGGGGCCCTGCCGAGGTCTGCCGGCGCATCCAGTCCTCCAGGGGGAAGAACTCGCCGTCCCCGTTGCGCGCCTCGGTGACCCCGTCGGTATGGAGAAGCAGCAGGTCGCCAGGGGCGAAGCCGAAGGTGTCGGTGCTGTACCCATCGCCGATCAGCTGCGCGAGATTGAGCAGCGGTGAGGGAGCGGTGGGCTCCAGGACACGGAGTTCGCCATGGTTCAGGAGCAGCGGTGAGGGGTGCCCGCAGTTGAGGATTCCGATACGGCTGCCCTTGTGCGGGATCTCGACGAGAAGGGCGGTGGCGAAGCGCTCCATCAGGTCGTCGGGGGGAAACGCGGCGTTGTATCGGGTGCTGCTGGCCTCCAGGCGACGCGCGATGTCGCTCAGGTCGGCCTCGTCATAGGCGGCTTCCCGGAAGGAGTTGACCATCGCCGCGGCCGATCCCACCGCCGGCAGACCCTTGCCCCGCACATCGCCGATGAGCAGCCGGGCCCCGTACCGCGTGTCGACCACCTCGTAGAAGTCGCCGCCGATCCGGGCCTCCGCCGCGGCCGCGAGATACAGCGACTCGATCTCGATCTCCCCGAAGCGGCGCGGCATCGGGCCGAGGACCACCTGCTGCGCCGCGTTGGCGACGAGCCGGACCTGGAAGAGGGTCCGCTCCCGCTGCAGCCGGACATGACTTCCATACGCGGCCGCCACGGTGACCGCGACAATCCCCGCTGCCGTGTACCCCGTCCCCAGGTCGGGGAACATGATGCCGAGGCCGATCATGAGCAGGAGGCAGACCGTCCCCAGCAGGACGGTGGGAAGCACCGGCCACATGGCGGCGGCGAGGGCGGGCGCCGCGGGCAGGATGCGGCTGAAGGCCATGCTCCTGGGGGTGTTGTACGCCAGGCCGGCGATGACAATGGTCAGGACCACCGGCGACAGCAGGGTAAGCGGCCCCCGGCCGTGACGACGACGGAGCCGCAGCTGTCCAGAATTACTCACTTTCATAGCATATCCATGCAAAATGGACATGGCGCCCTGGTGGCCAGAGCCGCTGGTGGGCCGGAGCCGGTCCGGCCGTCCCGTCGCTCCGAAACCGAGACGAACAACGTCGACGGGCCCGGTGAGGCACTGGCGGAGGATACGAGATTCGAACTCGTGAGGGGTTGCCCCCAACACGCTTTCCACATGTTCGTCTGCCCGTCCGACAGGGGCCATCACTGTCCTGGCCTGCGGAGTAGCGGTCTGGCTGCCTCCCTCTGGGCGGCCCCGGACGGAGGCGAATGCAACCAGAACTGCAACCACTGCCGAATTACTTGCCGGGCTCCGGGCCGTACCACTGGAGGGGCTGCCCGGTCGTTGCGGCGATGCACTCGAAGTCGTGGTCGCGATGGAGCAGGGTGAGCCCCTGCAGCTCAGCCGTCGCGGCGACGACGAGGTCGACCGCTCCCGCACTTCGGTGCTTCCCCTGCTTGGTGAGGGCTTCCTGGACCTGCCAGGCCCGGTCGTAGGCGCGGTCGTCGACGGGAACCCAGCCGAAGATCAGCCGTATGTCCTCGATACCGCGCGCCCGGTCCGCGGCCGAGCGGGCGCTGTAGAAGAACTCCAGCTCCGTGATGGGACATGTGGCGATGAGTCCGGCTGCTGCTGCCTGGTCCCAGCCGTACTGCTCCGCGTCCCCACGCAGGAAGCGTGCGAGCGCGCTGGTGTCGATCAGGAACTGCGCCGCGTTCACCGCCGGTAGTTCCCCTTGTTCTCGAACAGCTCCAGGTCGAAAGCGCCCTCGTCGGCCGCGGCGCGGAGCCGGGTGAGCGCCAGGGCACGGCGCCGGTTCTCCAGCACCTCGCGCAGGGCGGTGTTGACCGTCTCCTTCTTGGTGCTCGTCCCAAGGGCTTTCGCCACGTCCGCGACCAGCTCGTCGTCCAGATCGATGACGGTCCGACTCATGCGCGCCTCCTGATATCGGATATGGGATCAAGTATATCGCGCGAGGCGCATCGGGTGCTGGTCGGATCGCCGGGTTCTATGCGGGCAGCACGCCGTGGATCCGGGAGAGGGTGAAGACGCGCTCGGCTTCGCGCAGGTGGCACCAGGCTTCCAGGTAGGGCGGGTCGAGTTCCAGGCTGCTGAGGGTGCGGACGGTGCGACTGCCCGAGGTGGCGACGTACTCGACCGTGATGGCGGTGCCGGCGTCGATGGCGTGGGCGAGCTGACGGACATCGCTGTACGACAGGTGTTTCGCGTATCCGGCGACGATCTCCTCGGTGTCCGTTCCGAAGGGGACCCCACTGCCGAACGGGTCGGGTTCCGGCGCGGTCGGTGGTGCGGCCAGCAGTCGGGCGGCCAGGACATCCATGTCGGCGGCGGCCCGGCCCTCCGATGTGCGGATGGCCGTGCTTCGGGTGCCGCGCTTGTCGCCGGTCTTCCGGGGGGCCGGAACGGGAGCGGCCGCCCGCTGGGGCCGGACCTTCTCGACGCGTACAGTTCCCCCGGCCGTCTCGGCGACAGGGGCGTAGCCCTCGGCGCGGAGTGCTGTGAGGGTCGTGTCGAGCGAGCTGCGGCTTACGAGAACAGTCGGCGCGAGCTGCCGCAGGCCGAGCTTGGCGAGCTTGCGGTGGGCGGCGAGCTCGGCGAGGAGCGCCGGCTCCTCGCCATGGAGGACGCAGGCGGCCGGAGCGATGCGCACACGGCCGTGGCCGCGCGCGGTGTCGGCGATGAGATAGGACAGCGGCTGGGGCAGGGGCCCGGCGGCGATGGCGGCCAGATCGGCTGCGATGTCCCCCGGGGCGCGGCCGGCGTCCAGGGCCCGTCGGATGCTGCCGGAGCTGAACCGCCACACCGACGCAGCGCCACTGGTTTCCCGGTCCGCGGTGGCATCCAGGAGCACGGCGAGCCGCGCGGCCGGTGTGCCGGCGACGACGGCGGTGAGGTCGGCGCCGATCCGGGCCGTTCCAGTGGCCGGGGGCAGCAGCTGTCGGCAGGCGGCAGCCAGTCCTTGTGTGTCGTCGGCGAGCAGATGGGCGCCGAGAGCCGACAGGGCGCCTCGGGCGATCACTCCGAACAGTTCGGCCTCGCGGATCACCGCGGCGAACGGGGTGGCGTCCATGGGCAAGGTGTCGGCGAGCGGGCGGTGCCAGGCCACCGTCGGTCCGAGATCGGAGGCGGCCTTCACACCCTGGCCGGCCGGGAGCTGCGCCGCTGCGGCAAACAGCCCGTGCCGGGCCTGGCGGCAGCCGCTACAGGGCGGTGCACCCGCGAGGGCGGGGAGCACCTTGTTGTCCTCGTCGCGCGCCTGGGTGGGGGTGAGCGGCAGGTTGCGCCAGGCCTGGAGCAGCATGGCAAGCCGCTCCGCGGGCTCCTGTTCCGCCCAGACGTCGTATGCCTTGGTCGGCGCCACGCGATCGCCGTCCCGGGCCAGCAGCCCGGCCGTGTACGCGGTCTCCAGGGTGATGCGGACCACGGCATCGTCGGCCTGGGCGGCCTTGCTGATCCGGGCCAGCTCGCGTGCGCCGATCCCACCGGACTTGAGTCTGGCCGGCGGAGTCGAGGAGCAGGCCGAGAGGACCGAGGCGGCATGGGCGGCGAACGCCGTGGCCGTTGCAGCGGCCTCCCGCTCCACCTCGGCGGAGGTGACGGACACCAGCTGAGCAGAGGGCGGAAGCGGGTCGAAGGGGGCCTGCCAGCCGGGCCCGCGCAACGCCAGCGCGACTTCGACGGGCATGCGCACAGGACCGTACCCGTGGCGGTCCTGGATCAGGAGCCCCCGGTCGAGTGCCCATCGTGCCCCCGGTTCGAGGACGGGGTCAGGGGTGCCGAACGTGATGACCTGCGGCTGCCTCGGCGCAGACCCCGCTCGGTAGGCCAGCAGCTTCTGCGTGATCGCGGGTGCTCGTGCCACCACTCTGGCGATGGCTTCCGGGTCGCTGTGGTGTTCCACCAAGGCGGCCAGTCGCTGCTGCTTGGTGCCGGGCGGCTTGATGCCCAGCGTCACCAGCATGCCGCGCAGCTCGTCCGAGGAAGCGCCCGCCAGCAGCTTCTCCAGGGGAGCGTCCAGCCCCAGAGGGGCGTCCCACGCCTGCCGCAAGGATGCGGCCATGCGGAGTGTCCCGTTATCGTCCGGCCAGACCAGCGCGTGATCGGCCAGTGTCTCCAGCACGGCGTCCAGTCCGCGGGCGGCTTCGCCGCCTGTCGCTCCCAGCAGCTTCGCCAGGGCGTCCGGCGTCGCTGGTCCTCCCAGTGCCGCCAGCGCCTCGGCTGCCTGCAGGCACGGCAGCGTGAGCCGTGGCAGGGCGAGAGCCACCGACCCCGGGCGCTGGAGGCGGTCCGCCAGTTCCCCCACCGTGCGCGGCTCCGGAGGTGACACCGCGTCGTTCCGCGTCGCGAGTACGCGCGCCAGGCGCGGGCCGTCGAGACGGCCCAGCCAGGCTCCCAGCGTCGATCGGGACTTCATAGGGGTGCACCTCGTCACGCCGGGCCGCAACAGCACCGGAGCCGCTCCGGCACAGGGGCCCAGCATGGCGCATTCGACTTCGCCGCCGGTGTCGAAGCAGGCGGATTCCCCATGGGCGTCGGCATCTCATGAGCGGCGTCGCTCACAGAAGGGTTGAAATGTCCCGAAGAGGGGCATATAAGTGCAACCAGAAATGCAACCAGCGCACGCCGAAGAGCCGAGCCGCAATCGCGGCTCGGCTCTTCGTTTCGCCTGGTCAGGCGACTGCGGAGGATACGAGATTCGAACTCGTGAGGGGTTGCCCCCAACACGCTTTCCAAGCGTGCGCCCTAGGCCTCTAGGCGAATCCTCCGCCGCAAACAATACAAGACGCGAAGGAGTGCTCGCGAACCCCTTCCCCCGGGCATCCATCGGCCCGGTACCGGGGTGCTGAGCACCCCCGGGGATCCGCTAGGGTGGAAGCAAGCCCCTCACGTGGCGCTATCTCACCGAACTCCCCCAGGGCCGGAAGGCAGCAAGGGTAAGTGGGCTCTGGCGGGTGCGTGGGGGGCCCTTTGCGTGGGGCGGTCGTCCCGGGGCGGGGGATTCTGTGAGCGGGGCCACTTGTCAGTGGGGCCCGATATCGTCGTAGGTGTGTCGTCCCTTGCGCTCTATCGCCGCTACCGCCCCGAATCCTTCGCCGAGGTCATCGGGCAGGAGCATGTCACCACCCCGTTGCAGCAGGCGCTGCGCAACAACAGGGTCAACCACGCGTATCTGTTCAGCGGTCCGCGCGGCTGCGGCAAGACGACCAGCGCACGCATCCTCGCCCGCTGCCTGAACTGTGCGCAGGGGCCGACGCCGACGCCCTGCGGGGAGTGCCAGTCGTGCCAGGACCTCGCGCGCAGCGGGCGGGGGTCGATCGATGTCATCGAGATCGACGCCGCCTCGCACGGTGGTGTGGACGATGCCCGTGAGCTGAGGGAGAAGGCCTTCTTCGGCCCCGCCTCCAGCCGGTACAAGATCTACATCATCGACGAGGCGCACATGGTCACCTCGGCGGGCTTCAACGCCCTGCTGAAGGTGGTCGAGGAGCCGCCGGAGCACCTCAAGTTCATCTTCGCGACCACCGAGCCGGAGAAGGTCATCGGCACCATCCGGTCGCGTACGCACCACTATCCGTTCCGGCTCGTTCCGCCGGGCACGCTGCGTGACTATCTGGGCGAGGTGTGCGAGCGCGAGGCCATCCCGGTCGAGGACGGCGTGCTGCCGCTGGTCGTCCGGGCGGGGGCCGGATCGGTGCGTGACTCCATGTCCGTGATGGACCAGCTGCTCGCCGGTGCCGCCGAAGACGGTGTGACCTACGCCATGGCCACTTCGCTGCTGGGGTATACGGAGGGCTCGCTGCTCGACAGCGTGGTGGACGCGTTCGCGGCCGGTGACGGCGCGGCCGCGTTTGAAGTGGTCGACCGGGTCATCGAGGGCGGCAACGACCCACGGCGGTTTGTCGCGGATCTGCTGGAGCGGCTGCGCGACCTGGTGATCCTCGCCGCGGTGCCGGATGCGGCGGAGAAGGGGCTGATCGACGCCCCGGCCGATGTCGTGGAGCGGATGCAGGCACAGGCCTCCGTCTTCGGCCCCGGGGAGCTGAGCAGAGCGGCCGACCTGGTCAATGAGGGCCTGACGGAGATGCGCGGCGCCACCTCCCCGCGGCTTCAGCTCGAGCTGATCTGCGCGCGGGTCCTGCTGCCCGCCGCCTTCGACGACGAACGTTCGGTCCGGGCCCGGCTCGACCGCCTGGAGCGCGGAGCCCTCGCGGGCGGTGGAGTGGGGTACGTACCGGGGCCGCAGGGGCATGATCCGGCGGCGACCCCCGGGCTGTCCGGCCCGGCCGCGGCCCGCTTGGCGGTCTCGCCGGGCGGCGCGCAGGCCGCGCCTGCGCCCGCCCCGGCGCCCGTTGCTCCCGCGCCCGCCCCGGTCGCGCCCGCCGCCGCTCCCGCCCCGTCGGCACCTGCGCCCTCGGCACCCGCAGCACCGCCCGCCCAGCAGCCCGCGGCCCGGCCCGGCGCCTGGCCCTCGGCCGCCGCCCCCGGTCAGGGCGCCCGGGCCGCACAGCCCGGCTCCTGGCCGTCCGCCGCCGCTCCGGCGCAGGCCCCCGCGCAGCCGTCGGCCCCCGCATCCCCGCCCGTGCCGCAGACCGCGCAGCCGCAGCCGGCGGGCGGTGGAGACGTGGGGCAAGTGCGCCAGAGGTGGCCGCAGATCCTGGAGGCGGTCAAGAACCGCCGTCGCTTCACCTGGATCCTGCTCAGCCAGAACGCCCAGGTCACCGGCTTCGACGGCAGTACGCTCCAGGTCGCCTTCGCCACCGCCGGGGCGCGCGACAGCTTCGCCAACAGCGGCAGCGAGGAGGTCCTGCGCCAGGGGCTGAGCGATGCGCTCGGTGTGCAGTGGAAGGTCGAGTTGGTCGTCGATCCCAGCGGCGGCGGTGGCGCTCCCGCGGGCGGCGGCTTCGCCGCGCCCCGCCCGCCCGCCCCGCAAGCCCCGTACGCACCACCATCCCCGGCACCTGCTCCCGCGTCGCAGGCCCTCGCGGCCCCGCCCGCCGCTCCCGCGCCCGCCCCTGCCTCCGCGCCGGTGCACCGGGAACCCGAGCCCCCGCCGGTCGCGCCCGAGGACGACATGCCGGAGGAGGACGATCCGGATCTCGACGACACCGCGCTGACCGGCCACGATCTGATCGTCCGCGAGCTGGGCGCGACGGTCGTCGAGGAGATCGCCAACGAGTAGGCGGGAGCAGGGGCTCTTCCCGCCCCGGGCGGAGCCCCCGCGCGCTCCCGCGCTCGCTCCCGCACTTCTTCCCCCGGCATGGGGCGTGGCGCCCGGGGACCACGTAGGCTCGGCCTGTCCGTTGTCGCCGACAGCATCAGGAGCGAACCCGTGATTCCCGGTGGTGGCCAGCCCAATATGCAGCAGCTGCTTCAGCAGGCCCAGAAGATGCAGCAGGATCTCGCCGCGGCCCAGGAGGAGCTGGCACGCACTCCCGTCGAGGGTTCGGCCGGCGGTGGCCTGGTGAAGGCCACGGTCACCGGCGCCGGTGAGCTCCAGGCCCTGGTCATCGACCCCAAGGCGGTCGACCCCGAGGACACCGAGACGCTGGCCGACCTGGTCGTCGCCGCCGTGCGGGACGCCAACGCCACCGCACAGCAGCTCCAGCAGCAGAAGCTCGGCCCGCTCGCCTCGGGACTGGGCGGTGGCGGCTTCCCCGGGCTGCCGTTCTGACTCCGGGCGAGCAGCCTGAAGGTAGAAGCACAGAAGCAGAAGAAGAGGGAGAACCCGATCCGTGTATGAAGGCGTGGTCCAGGACCTCATCGACGAGCTGGGCAGACTGCCCGGCGTCGGTCCCAAGAGCGCGCAGCGGATCGCCTTCCACATCCTCCAGGCGGAACCGGCCGACGTTCGCCGGCTCGCCCATGCCCTGACCGAGGTCAAGGCAAAGGTCCGGTTCTGTGCCCTCTGCGGCAATGTGGCGCAGGAGGAGCGGTGCCGGGTCTGCCAGGATCCGCGCCGCGATGTCACGGTGATCTGCGTCGTGGAGGAGCCCAAGGACGTCGTCGCGATCGAGCGGACGCGAGAGTTCCGCGGCCGCTACCACGTGCTCGGCGGGGCGATCAGCCCTATCGAGGGCGTTGGCCCGGATGATCTGCGGATCCGCGAGCTGCTGGCACGCCTCGCGGATGGTTCGGTCACTGAACTGATCCTGGCCACCGACCCCAACCTCGAGGGCGAGGCCACGGCCACCTACCTGGCGCGCATGGTGAAGCCCATGGGGCTCAAGGTGACCAGGCTGGCCAGTGGGCTGCCAGTGGGCGGAGACTTGGAATACGCCGACGAGGTCACGCTCGGGCGTGCCTTCGAAGGGAGACGACTTCTCGATGTCTGACGCAACGCTCCATGACGCCAAGCGCGATCCGGACGACTTCGCCGTCTCCGTCGCGGATTCGATCGAGAGCTTTATCGTGGCCGTCGCCGAGGTGTCCCGTGGCGACGAGCCCGACAGCGCCGTTCCCTTCCTGTTGCTGGAGATCTCCCAGCTCCTGCTGACCGGCGGCCGGTTGGGCGCGCACGAGGACTTCGTACCGGACGAGCGGTACGAGCCGGACGTCGGCCCCGAGCCGGATGTCGACGAGCTGCGCGAGCGGTTCGCCCGGATGCTGGACCCGGTCGACGTCTACTCCGAGGTCTTCGACCCCTACGTACCGCGCACCGCACCCGTCGCCTGCCGGATCTCCGACGACCTCGCCGACATCATCACCGACCTGCGCCACGGCATGGCGCACTACCGCAACGGCCGGGTCAGCGAGGCCCTGTGGTGGTGGCAGTTCTCCTACCTGACCAACTGGGGCCCCACCGCCTCCGCCGCCCTGCGCGCACTCCAGTCGCTGGTCGTCCACGTCCGGCTGGACCAGCCGCTGGACGAACTGGACGGACTCGATACGGACGCCGTCGCCACCGAGGAGCAACTGGCCGAGGAGGCCGGGAAGGTCATGGCGGCGGAGATCGGCGAGCCGATGGGGCTGCGGTCGGTCTGAGGCGGGATCGCTTCACCGGTACGGCAGACGCGGCGGCGGTACGGGACACTCCGCCAGCGCCCGCAGCATCGCCTTCGGTTCGACGAACGGGGCCGCGGCCGTTGGCGGGGAGTACCAGTGCAGCGGCCAGGTGTTGCCGGTCAGCGCCGGGACGCCGATGTACACACTGGCACGGGGGCCGGTGAACTGCTGGATGTCCGCGGGCCATTGACGCTCCCGTACGCTTCCGGGCGGCAACAGGAAGTACATCATCCGGAAGCCGGTCGCCTCGCAGACGACCGGGCCGACGGCGTCGGGCTCCGCATTGGCGGCCAGGCACTCGGCGACCGCCGCACCACGCGCCCCGTGCAGGCGCAGTACGTCGAAGTGCACGCCACAGCGCCATAGATGATGCCCGGACCGGGGAACCCAGTCGGGGCGATGGGGCAACCGGAGCGGGGAGTTCTCGTCTCTCACGGTGCCTACGATGCGCGGGCGCGCTGTGTACGGGTAAGTGACGCCGGCCGTACCTCTCGTGGAAGTACGAGGGGTTCAGTAGTGGTGCTTGGCGCCGAGCGCGATGTGCTGCTGGAGTTGTGGGCTCGCGTGGGGGATTTTCAGTTTTTTCGGCAAACACGGTGCGTGAGCACGCCTACCCTGATCGGTGACGAGGCGCGTACTCCTTGGGTTTGTACGAGGGGAAGGCCGGGGGAGGAGAACGTATGTCCGGTAGTAGGCAATCCAAGTCGGCGACCATGCGGATGTTTGGTGGCGTGATGCAGGGCTGGCGCCGCCTGGCCGGCGTCAGCCGGGAGCAGCTGGCCGAGGCGGCGGGGTATTCGCTGGACACGATCTGCTCGGTGGAGCAGGGGAGGCGGCGCCCTTCGGACAAGTTGATTGACGTGGCGGAGGAGTTGTGCGGGGCAGGCGGGATGTTGCGGGATGCCGCGGGGCACATTGTGGTGAGCAAGTTCCCTGACTGGTTCGAGGAGTACGCGAAGTACGAGGCAGTGGCTGCTTCGCTGGGGATCTATCACAACCATGTGATCCCTGGGTTGTTCCAGACCAAGGACTATGCCTTGGCGGTGTTCCGTAGTAACCGGCCGCTGCTCGAAGACGACGAGATGGAAGAGCGTTTGTGCGCTCGTATGGAGCGTCAGCAGCTTCTGTCGCGAACTCCGTCTGTGGTGGTCAATGTCGTGCTTGAGCAGGTCACGTTGGAGCGGTGGCTTGGTGGCAAAGAGGTCATGCGTGGGCAGCTTCGGCATTTGCTGGAGTTGGCAGGGCTACGCAATGTTGATCTGCAGATCATGCCTACCAAGCGGGAGGCTCATGTCGGGTTGGCCGGACCAATGTACGTGCTGGAAACCCGAGACCAGCAGCGGTTGGTCTACTTCGAGGGGCAGAAGGGAAGTGTGCTGCTCTCCGACCCCAAGGACGTGTCGGACGTGAATATGCGCTATTCCATTTTGCGATCACAGGCTCTTACTCCCGAGGACAGCACGAGCCTGCTGGAAAAGGTGCTAGGAGAGCTATGAACGGTTGGTCAAGGATACCTAGTTACGCACACCTGAGCTGGTTCAAGTCCAGCTACAGCGGCGATGGAGACGAAGCCTGCGTCGAAGTCGCCTTCACCTGGCGCAAGTCCAGCTACAGCGGCGACGAGGGTGGGGCCTGCGTCGAAGTAGCCGCCGCCTGTATCGAAGTAGCCCTGGCCTGGACCAAGTCCAGTCACAGCAGCGATGAAGGCGGCGACTGCGTCGAGATCGCCGCCTGCCTCCCCGACGCCGTCCACGTCCGGGACTCGAAGCACAAGGACGGCCCGAAGCTCGAAGTTCCCCCCGCCGTATGGGCGGAATTCCTCAACTTCGCGGTGGGTTCCTGAAGGTCGCGGGACGGGTGCGCTCCGAGCGCCGAAACCCGAGCGCTCTCTTTGAGGAATGGGTGGTGGGATTTATCCCACCCACCCACCCAAGTCCCGTGCATCACACCCGAGATGACTATTTGTGATCAGGTTGCGACGGCCCGTGCCGACCCTCTAACGTGCGGAACAACAAACGACCCCGGCGGTGCGCAAACACCAAACCGGGGTCTGACCGACAAGATCGAGAGAGAGTCGATCCGTGGCTGCCGCCAACTCTACCGTCGCCATGGCCAACCCGGGCTACGGCAAGCGCAACGTTCCCGACCAGTTGCCCCGTACCCCGCACGATTTCGGCCACCTCCCCCGGCGCGAGGCGTCCATCGCCGCGTTCGTCGACCGGCTGCCCGAAGGGGCCGCCATGGACGCCAAGACGCTGGCCAAGGTGCTCCCCGACTACGGCCAGGCGGCCGTCCGCACCGCCCTCAACAACCTGGTCGCCGCAGGTCACCTGCGCCGCACCCGGGTGCACGAGATCGGCGAGCACGGTGCGCGGTGGGTGACCCGTACGTACTTCTCCCGCACCGCCCGCGACGCGGACTGGTGGGCCCGGTTCGAGCTCGGCGACCAGCCCGTCTCTACACCCGCACCGGGACCGGCGGCAGCCAAGCCCGTATCCTCGCCCGCCTACCAGGCGCTGGCCTCGCTCGGTCGTACCGACCCTCGCCTGACGCTGTCGGCCGCCGACTGCAAGGCCCTGGAGTCGCTCGCTGCGCAGTGGCTGGAACGCGACGCCAGCCCCAAGCGGCTGCTCGCCACGCTCGCGGCGGGACTGCCGCCGCAGGTGCACAGCCCAGCGGGGTTCGTACGCAGGCGACTTGAGGGCAAGATGCCGCCCGAGAGCACGCCGCTGCGCGAACCGGAGATCGTCATCGGTCGGCTCTTCGAGTGCTACGGCTGCGACCGGCCCGGCAGCGCGGTGGCCATGCCCAGGGGTTTCTGTAAGCAGTGCGAAGAAAAGAAGTCACTCCCAGACATGTTCTGCCCCGAACCGCCGCCACTCGATGAGAACGTGATCCGACGCTGTGACGAACTGCGAGAAGCGGCACGATTGGCGCGTGAACAGCGCCCGTTGATCGCCGAGACCGCAGGGTGGCCCAGGGGAGGGTCCTCACCTGCTGGCTCGCAAAGTCGGGTGGGTGTGCGTAACCACGTATGAG
>NZ_JBDJPF010000029.1:0-80098 GCF_054957865.1 Streptomyces xingningensis | reverse complement strand
CATACGTGGTTACGCACACCCACCCGACTTTGCGAGCCAGCAGGTGAGGACCCCTCGGGAGCCCGCCATTCCCGGTCCAGGATGGAATAGGTGAGGGAGTCCTGCCAGGCTCCGCCGGTGAAGAAGTGATCCCTGATGCGGCCGTCCTCGGTCATGCCGGCCTTCAACAGGGTCTTGCCGGAAGCAGTGTTGAGCGGCGACCGGGTGGCCCAGACGCGGTGCAGATCCAGCTGCCGGAAGCCGAGGGTGAGCAGGAGGTGGACGGTCTCGGTGCCGAGCCCTCCGCCCCAGACGTCGGGATGGAGCATGAAGCCGACGGTGGCGGCCCGGTGGGCGAACGGGTCGAGGTCGAGGTCGGCGTAGCCGACCAGCCGCCGGTCTTCCGCGCGGACCACGGCGAGCATGTAGACACTGCGGGGCCGTGCACTCGCCGAGGCGATCGCACGGATCCGCTCAGGGAGACGTTGCGTAACGCGTGCCCACGTTCCCGGCGTGCCATTCGTGGTTGCCGCACATCCAGTTGAACAGCCCGGTCATAAAGCGGGCGACGAGCGGATTGGTGGCGGAGAGCGCGGCAGCCTGCTCCTCGAAGTGGTGGACGATGTCGTTGTGGACCTCGATCGCCTTCTGGAAGGCGTCCTCGATGGAGCAGTCCTCTTCGGCGGCGATCACAGTGGGCAGGCTGTAGTGGAAGCGCTCGCTCGCCTGCTCCTTGCGCAGCGAGTAGAGGTCGTTGCAGAGGGTCGAGGCGTTGGAGGACAGGGCGACGGCACGCTGTACGGCGGGCTCCGCGAAGAGGTGGGCAGGCAGCTCGTAGCCGCCGATGGAGTCGGTGAGGGTCAGGCACGGGCGGAAGCTGTTGAACTGCCGCTGTACCAGGTACTCCCACACGGCGGGGGTTCGCACCTGGCTGATGCAGTCGCCCTCGGCGCCGTACCCGAGGTAGAGGTTGACGATGTCGTGCCGGAAGCGGTGCGCCTGTGCCGGGGTGGCCAGGGCGTGGAAGTGGTCCATGGCCGACCGCATCGAGCGCAGGGCCGGATGGGAGTCGATCCCCGTCCGCCAGTCCGATTCATAGCGGGGGGTGTTGTGGGCGGGGTCGATCGCGGACTGGGCGACGGCCAGCGCCGCACCACGGCGGTCCGCGCTGCCGCCGTACTCCGCTTCGCAGAAGTAGTCGTCCACGGCGTTCTCGCCGATCAGGAGGCGGGCGGCGGCCATCAGGTGGTCGATGTCGGGTGCGTCGGGGTGACAGAGAACCACCGACCGTCCCGCGTCAAAGGAGAGGAGCCCCTCCCTGAGTTCGGTCTCCGGGTAGAGGTGCACTTCCTTCTCGGCCCACTCGACAAGCCGGGCGTTGACCTCATCGGCCAGCGCGCGGTCGTCCCGTACGGCCGGCGGGCAGTAGAGGCCCTCGATCCGTTGCGAGGGCGGCGGCGCGCAGGGGGCGGGGGCGGATGGCGATTCCATGACCGGTGAGGCCGGGTCGGGTGCCAAAGTCCGGGCCAGACGCAGCGAGTTCGTCCCGATGCCGGACGGCCCGGACAGCAGCCGTGCCAGCAGACGGGACGAGCCTGCAGCGGCCGTCGGTGCATCGGTCGTGTCGGGGATTGGCGCCGTCATCCGTAACTCCGTCCAGAAAAGGCTCGACTTGGCTGTGGCCCTCGCCGAGAGATAACACGGCCCAGGGAGCGGCACAAGGCCGTCTCCGCGCCCTCGCGGCTCTGACGTGCGGCCTTGACGCACGCCCCACTGTCCTGACGCCCTGCGGAGTAAACCAGCCGTCCGTGGCCCGAGTGCTCAGTTCGTTCGATTCCGGCAGGGAGGGGAGGATTCAATTGCCGCGCCCGTCCCCCTGCGGCAGGTCGGCCCATCGGGACTTCCACTACCTGCTGATCGCGGCCGACCGCAGCTGACCGATCACCGGGAGGGCGGTACTCGGCTCAAGTTGACCTGTACGCGCCCCATGCCCGGTGGTGACATGAGCCTCGCACAGCGACCCCGCGCCCCCGCAGCGGCAGGAGGACTCCGTGTTCGGACCGATGATGATCGGCAGTGCGGCCGTGGCCCTCGCGGCCACCACGCTTTCGCCTTCGGCCGCCGCCGGAGGCGGAACGCCGCCGCCCGGCAAGGTGGTGATCGACGTGGCGCTGGTCAATGGATCGGGCTGTCCCAGAGGGACGGCCATGGTGGCGGTCGCGCCGGACAACACCGGCTTTGTGCTCTCCACCAGAAGCTTTCCCGCCCAGGCGGGGGCGGGTTCACAGCCGGGCGACAGCCGGAGCAACTGCCAGGTCGGCCTGCGGGTCAACGTCCCGCAGGGCTTCACCTATGCGATCGCCGGGGCGGAGTACAGCGGTTATGCGCATCTGGAGAAGGGGGCCACGGGCCTGGTGAGGGCCCGCCAGTACTTTCAGGGCGGATCGCAGACCGCGGACTGGAGTCAGGGATTCGCCGGCCCCTACGACGGCCCATGGCAGGCATCCGAGGTGATCCGGGACGAGGCCCTCGTCTACGCCCCCTGCGGCGAGCAGCGGGACCTCGTCCTCAACACCGAACTGAGGGTGCACGAGGGCACGTCGAACCCCTCGACGACCAGGAGTTACCTGGTGATGGGCGCCGGTGACGGTACCACCGACACCCCCTACCGCCTCGCCTGGAAGACGTGCCCCGGGCACGGCTCCGCTCAGGACACCACGTCCTTCGCCCGGAAGTGACGGAAGGCCAGGGCGAACAGCACCAGGGCGTAAGCCACCGACACCGCGGTCCCCTTGATCATCCCGCCCCACTCCAGGTGCGGTTGGAGGGCGTCCGCCCAGGCGTACTGCCAGTGCGCCGGGAGGAAGTCGCGCCAGTGGCCCAGGGCGGTGACCGCATCCAGGACATTGCCGACGATCGTCAGCCCCATCGCCCCGCCGACCGCGCCGAGCGGGGCGTCCGTGACCGTCGACAGCCAGAACGCCAGGGCCGCGGTGACCAGTTGGCCCACAAAGACATAGACGACGACGATCGCCAGACGCTCGGTCGCGGTCGCGGTGGGGAGCGTGCCGCCGGTGGGGATCTTCAGCGGACCCCAGCCATAGGCGACCGTGCCCGCGGCCAGGGCCACCAGCGGCAGCAACAGCATGGCCGCCGCACTGAACCCCAGCGCCACCGCCAGCTTGCTCAGCAGCAGCCGGGTGCGGGGCACCGGGGCCGCCAGCAGATAGCGCAGCGAGGACCAGCTCGCCTCCGAGGCCACCGCGTCACCGCAGAACAGGGCCACCGGAACCACCAGCAGAAAGCCCGCCGAGACAAACAGCGCCGTCGCTGCGAAGTTCACCCCGGAGGCGGTGGCGGTGTCCAGCAGGGACACCCGTCCGTCCCGCGAGTTGCCATGGCCGCCGATGGCGAAGGCGGCGATCAGCACGAAAGGCAGGACGGCCAGGATCGCTCCCACGACGAGGGTGCGCCTGCGCCGCAACTGCCGTGCCGCTTCCACCCGTAGCGGCAGGGTGCGCCGCGCCTGGTAGCCGGGCGCGGACACCGGTGGCGCCGTGCTGCTCATGCCGAACCTCCGATCAGGGTCAGGAACGCGTCCTCGAGCCGGCGGTGCGGGCCCACGCTGGACACCGGGACCTCCAGCCGGACCAGTTCCACCAGCAGTCCGGGCGCGCCGGCGCCGTCCAGCCGCACCAGCAGGCCCTCGTCGGTACGGACGGCCGAGCCCACGCCCGGCAGGGCGGCCACCTTCTCGGCCATCGCCTCGGTCAGTTCGCCCTCGACGCCCACCAGCAGGGTGTCGCCCGAGCCCACGATCTCCGCGACCGGGCCGGCGGTCACCAGCTGCCCCCGGTCCATCACGACCAGGTGGGTACAGGACTGCTCGACCTCGGCCAGCAGATGGCTGGAGACGATGACGGTACGGCCGGCCGCCGCGTAGCGGATCATCACCTCGCGCATCTCCCGGATCTGCGGCGGGTCGAGACCGTTGGTCGGCTCGTCCAGGATCAGCAGATCCGGCAGTCCGAGCATGGCCTGGGCGATGGCCAGCCGCTGCCGCATGCCCTGGGAGTAGGTGCGTACGGCGCGCTCCAGCGCGGAGCCGAGTCCGGCGATCTCCAGGGCCTCGTCCAGGTGCGCGTCCTCGGCCGGGCGGCCGGTGGCCCGCCAGTACAGGTCGAGGTTGGCCCGGCCGGAGAGGTGCGGCAGAAAGCCCGCGCCCTCAACGAACGCCCCCACGCGCGACAGTACGGGTGCCCCGGGGCGGATCGCCTGCCCGAAGACCCGGACCTCGCCGCCGTCGGGGCGGATGAGGCCCATGAGCATGCGCAGGGTGGTGGTCTTGCCCGCGCCGTTGGGGCCGAGGAGCCCGAGGACCTGGCCGCGTTCGACCCGGAAGGAGAGGTCGCGGACGGCATACCGGTCGGTGGACTTGGCGTAGCGCTTGGCCAGGCCGGTGATCTGCAGGGGCACGTCGGCGAGCGCCGGGTCGGGTGCGGGGGCGGTCGTCCGGCGACGGCCGGTCAGCAGTACGGCGGCCGCGACGGCCAGTCCGGCCGTCGGCAGTCCCCAGGTCCACCAGGGCAGGGCGGTCGAGGCCGTCCGCACGCCCGGCGCGGTCGGTACGCTCAGCCCGTCGCCCGCCAGGGAGACGGTGTAGGTGGCGGGCCGGGCCGGTGAGGCATAGCCGAGGTCGGTGGAGGAGAGCACCAGGCGCATCCGGTGCCCGGCCTCAAAGGTGTGGTCGATGGCGGGCAGTCGCAGCTCGACCTCCTTGCCGCCCTTGGCGTCACCGACCCGCACCGGGGAGACGAGCTGCCCGGGCAGCTGCTGCTGACCATTCGGCCCGACGTCATAGACCTTGGCGAACAGCACCGCCTCACCGCTGTCCGAGGCCACCTTGACCTTCGCGGTGGGCGAGCCGGTGACGCGGACGCTCTCATCGAGCCGGGCGGAGTCGAAGCGTGCGTACTGGCCGGGGAAGTCCAGCGACAGTCCGACACCGAGCCCCGACAGCTGGGACACGGCACCCAGCCCGGGCAGCGCGGAGACGGCGGGTGGGGCGCCGCCCGCCGGATTGCCGAAGCGCTGCTCGCGGCCGGCCAGCGGCACCCGCCGGGTGTCATTGCGCAACCCCGGGTAGTGCTCGCCGCTCGCGCCGCGCAACTGGGGCTTGCCGGCGGTGGTGTCGATCCCCCCGGTCCTGCTGACCCGGAAGGCGGGGCCGGTGTCCGCGGATTTGTCTCCCTTGAGATAGCGGTCGAACCAGCTCCGGGTGCGCTGGGCGATCCGGTCGCTCTCGCCGTAGCCGCTGTCGTGGCCGCCCGCGATCCAGTCGACGGCGATCGGTGCGCCATTGCGGGCAATGGCCTCGGCGGTTCGGTCGGACTGGTCCAGGGGGAAGAGCGAGTCGCTCTGCCCCTGGACGATGAGCGCGGGCACCCCGATCCGGCCGGCGACGGCGGAGGGGCTGCGGTGTTCCAGCAGGTCCCGCGCGGCGGCGTCCGGCTTTCCGGCGACGGCCACCCGCTCGTACATCTCGCACAGGGCCTGCTCGAAGCGCCCGCAGCCGAAGCCGCCGGAGGCGGGCCCGGCCTTCCCGTCCAGGCCGGCCGGAGCCGACGTCGAGCCGGTGGTGAAGAAGATGCCGGTCCACAGGCGCTTGAACACACCGCCCGGAAAGAGCGAGTCGGCGAGGTTCCAGTAGGTGATCTGCGGGGCGATGGCGTCCACCCGCTTGTCGTAGCCGGCCGCCAGCAGGGAGACCGCGCCGCCGTAGGAGGCGCCCGCGATGCCGACCTTGGGGTCCCCGGGCTTGTCGAGCTCCACTTCGGGCCGCTCGGCCAGCCAGTCGATCATCCGGCTGACGTCGGCCACCTCGCGGTCCGGGTCGTTGAGCCCGATCCGCCCGGTGGACTTGCCGAAGCCGCGCGCCGACCAGGTCAGCACCGCGTACCCGGCATGTGCCAGCTCCTCGGCCTGGCCGCGCGTCTCGTCCTTGCTGCCACCGAAGCCGTGTGCGAGCAGGACGGCCGGCCGGCGCTCCGGGCCGCCGGAGGTGAAGAAGGACGTGTCGATCCGGACCGTGGCCTTGGACCCCGGTCCCTCGGGCATCGTCAGGAACCGGTCCTCGCGATGCACGGGCGGATCGCCACCGGTGGCCGCGGCCACGGTCCAGGTGCCCGCACCGGCGAACACGGCGACGGCGGCCGCGGCGGCGAGCAGTCGCCCGCGCCGACGACGGGGGAAACGCAGCTTCATGCCCGAAAGCCTATGCGGCGGCCGTTCGACTCATTCGGCGGCCAGCTCCGCGAGCCTGGTGACCGTGTTCCAGTTGCGCGCGGTGGCCACCGCTCCCAGGGGACGCCGGCTCAGTGCCGGTGCCAGCTTGGAGTCCCGGATGCCGTTCGCGCAGTGCAGATAGACCTCGCGCTCACCGAGGGCGAACTCGTCGGGCGCATAGGCCGCCGGGTCGAGGTCCGCGACCGCTTCCGGATCGGCCGGACCGTCCAGGAAGATCACCAGGAACCGGCTCGGTGCGAGCTCACGCCCGGCGAAGGGATTGGCGTCAATGACGCGCCGTAGATCATCCGCCTCGCGGACGACACAGGCCACGGACAGTCCCAGCTCGCGCTCGATGGCCTGCTGCAGCCCGGCGGCCAGCCTCCCCGCGTCGGCCTTGGGGTGGGTGAACACCGCGTTCCCGCTGTTGAGATGGGTGCGCACGGCACCGCAGCCCAGGCCGCCGAGCAGCTCGCGCAGGGTCTGCATGGGAACCCGCCGCTTGCCGCCCACGTTGATGCCGTGCAGCAGTGCCACATAAGTCGTCACCGCCTCACCCTAATATGACCCCCGTCACTCACGGTGAGAGGGTCGGGTCGCATGGTGTGCAGGGCTCTTCGGACGATGCTGGTCATCCTTGCGTTGCTGATGTCCCCGCTGGTGTCCGGGCCGGGGACCGCGCGGGCGGCCGGCAATCCGGCGCGGGTGGTCGGAGAGGTCGGACACGGCCGCCGGACGCTCGACATCGCGATTTCCTCGCCCGAGCTCGAGGGACCGGTCAGGACCAAATGGGTCCGGCTGCTGTTGCCCGAGGGCTGGAGCCGGACCGCCCACCGGACCTGGCCCACCCTGTGGCTGCTGCACGGCGGTACGGGCAACCACACGGACTGGACCGCCCATACGCATATCGAGCAGCTCACCGCTGGCCGGGACGTGATCGTGGTGATGCCGGAGACCAGCGGTTGCAGCAGTTACAGCAACTGGTGGAACCACGGCGCCGGAGGCCCTCCGGCCTGGGAGACCTATCTCCTCGACGAAGTGCGGCCGTTGCTCGAGCGCGACTACCGGGCCGGGCCGCGCCGGGCCATCGCCGGACTGTCCATGGGCGGTCTGGGCGCCCTGAAGTTCGCCGCCGCCCGCCCCGGGATGTTCGGCGCGGCCGCCTCGTACAGCGGGATGGCCAACCCCCTGTTCACGTCGCCGGACGGCGGCCTCAGCGGCCCCGACCTCGTCAAGGCGGGGGCCGTCTCCTGCCTTGAGGACTGGCGGCGCATCTGGGGAGAGCCCGGCTACCCCTTTGGCACCGAGGACCCCGGTGAGGTGCGCCAGCGCGCGATCTGGGAGCTCAACAGCCCGCTGTACCAGGCGCAGGGGCTCGCCGGTACCCCTCTCTACCTCTCCTACGGAAACGGCACCGACAACGGCCCCGGCTGGAAGTGGGGCGACCCGCCCCCGTCCCGGGACCGGTGCGCCAACCCGCCCGCACCCGGCAAGAACGACGCGATCGAGGCCGCCGCCCACGGGATGAACGAGCAACTCCGTGCGCGCCTCGCCCAGCTCGCCATCCCGGCCACGGTGTGCGCCTCCACCGGCACCCACAGCTGGCCCTACTGGGAGCGGGAGTTGGTCGCCTCCTTCCCGATGCTGATGGGGGCCTTGGGAGCCTGAGCGCTCCGCCGGAAGTGAGGTCCCGTGACTGCGGGCCGCGGGTGGCCGGCCCAGCGCCGCGCCGCCGCATCACTTCCGGCTATCCAGCGGAACGGTTCTCCTGCCAGCGCCGCACCGCCGTTTGCGCGGCCTCTTCATCTTCGAGGGCAAGGGCACCGGATGCGCCCACGGCACCGATGATCAACCCACCGTCGGTGACCAGAACACCGCCGGCGTACGGGATGAAGTCGCCGCCGTAGAGGTGCTGGATGCTGTCGACGATCTCCCCGGGCAGCTTGATCCGGCCGGAGGGCCGCAGTGCAAGCAGCGCAGTGCGCGCCTTGGCCACAGCAATTCGGCTGGTCATAGGCATACCGCCATCGTCCCGCCGCAGGACGATCACCTCTCCGGCAAGGTCGACGACGGCCACCGCCAGCGGAGGGAATCCTTGCTCGGCACCGACCGCCAGCGCGGCTTGCACCAGCCGATCCGCCTCGGCCAGTGTCAGTCCAGGGAGACGTGGAGTATCAGACATGAATGCGAAATTAGTGACCATGATCCCGGAGGTCAAAGCAATTGCGGCCGCGCCGTGCAGGCCCGGGCTGTGCATCCTCGTTCCCGCCGCGCCCGCGCCCGCGGTCGCGCCGCAGTCCGGGGCCCAGGGCCAGGGTGACCGCGACGGAGAGCGCCGCCAGGGCGGCCATCGCCGTTGCTGGAGAGGTGTGTTGGGCGAGGGCTCCGGCCAGCGCGGCGCCGACGCCCTGCAGGGTGAGCATGCCGGAGGAGTGCAGCCCGAGGGCATGCCCGCTCAGCTCGTCCGGGGTCAGGGCCATCAGCCGTTCCTGGAGCAGCAGGCCGGCCGCGTATCCGACCGAGGCGAGGAGCACGGCCGTCGCCGCGAGCGGCAGTGGCGGGTGCACGGCGAAGAGCAGATGCGGGGCGGCGAGCAGAAGGCGTACCGCCTCGGGTCGTACGACTCTGAGTTGAACGAGCCCGTCACCAAAGACGCTCACGTCCGCCTTCAACATTGGGAAGTCCGACTCCAGGCCGAGCAGACGTAACTTCCCCGCGAGAGCAGCGGCCCCGCGTTCCGTTGCAGCCCAGCCTTGAACATAGGGCACCCCGGGGGCGAGGGTGTCAGCCCGCTTCGCGCGCACACCACGTGGATCAGTCACGTCAGTCGCCTGTCCAACTGGGCTCAATGGGCTGCGGCCCGCCGGTGTCGTCGGTCTCCCGGAGGTCATGCGCACACGTCATGGCCAACATCAGCAACTCGGCCAGTCTCTCCGCCGTCTCCGGTGAGACTCGGCCCAGCTCGACCAACCCGTGCCCGAACGCGTTGAGGTCGGCGCGCAGGTAGGGGAAGCCCTTCTCCATACCTGCCGCGATCAGCACATCCCGCAGGGCTGCCGTCGAGCCTCGGGCGGCATGCCACTCACTGTTGTCAGTCGGCGACCAGCGCGCACCGTCAGCGAGTCCGTCACCCTCACTCTCCATGAGGCGCTGTCTGTTTCGTGATCTCCGGATCCGGCAGCCACAGCTGCTCGTCGCCATACCGATCCGCTCGTGCGAGCAGTTCAGCCGACGCTACGAGCATCAGAGCAAGGGCCACCGCTCGCACAGGAGTCGCTTCCGGTTGACGCAACGGCGCACGCAACCACTCATAGCGATCTCCAGGCAGCGACATCGGCCCCGGCACCACCACCACGGAACCAAGGTCAAGGTAGTGATAGTCAGGAGGCGCCGACGCCTCACAGGTCATTTGTCGGCGGAACCACTCCCGCGAATCCGGCGGCAGAAAGAATCCCACCTTCTTTGCCGCCCGGTCAATCTCAACCGGGCCAAGCGGCATCCTCTTCCGGTCGAGCTGATCAAAGGTCTCCATTCCGAGGCGCTGGTTGACCACCACCACGTCGAAGAGCTGGCCCGCCCGGAAGGCGACTGGCCTGCGTGGGTCGTCCTCCCAGATCTCACGGCACTCTTCCGGCTTGTCAGCCGCCGCGGACAGCCACGCGGCCCCACGCCGCGTCATCATCTGCACGTCTTCTCACCTCAGTTGGCCCTTGACGACGACCCATCCGGCCGTCGTGTGACCAGCCTCGGCCACAAGCCCGTGACCAGTGCAGATGACGAGAGGTGACGTGAGGTGACGCACCTCGCTCCACCACGTCACCCCCCCATTTCCCCTTGCGGCAACGGGCGTTGTCGAGGAACCGCGTATACAGCGGATCATGAGTGCGTACATTGAGTGAAGTGAAGGTCACAGATGCTGTGCTCCACCAAGGGAGGCGGCCATGACGGACCCTGCGAAGCCCTTCGGAGTGCGGCTCAGGGAGGCGCGTAAGAGCCGTGGCTGGAGTCAGTTGCGCCTGATCTCCGAAATGCGTGCCGCCGCAGCGCGCCACGGGAAATCCCTGATTTCCGACGAAGGCGTGAAGCGCCGTATCGCCAGTTGGGAGAACGGGCACAGCATCCCGGATGAGTTCTACGGACCGGTTGTTTGCGAAGCGCTCGGCGTCACTGCGGCCGAACTCAGGCTGCACCACGTCACGGGAAACGACGCCGAGCTTTTGGAGACGCGCTACCCGCCCAGCCCCGAAGCCGCGATCAGCAGTGTCGACCAGCTCTGGCGTGCGGACCTGCACGGCTTCGAGCCGCTGATCAAGTCCGAGCCGTCAGCGCCCGCGTGGCACGAAGCCTCCCTTCGTTGGCTTGTGGCACCGGAACCATCCTTCCCATCGGCCGCCAGGGGCGGCAGTACCCGGGTAGGGCTCACGGACGTAGCGACAATCAAGGCTACGACGGATGTCTTTGCCCAACTGGACGACCGGTTCGGTGGCGACCACGCACGACAGTCGCTTGTGCAGTATTTGAGCCGGGATGTCGCCCCGCTTCTCAAGGGCCAGTACTCGGAATCTGTGGGGCGTGCTTTGTTCGCCACAGTCGCAGAATCCACGCTCCTGGCAGGATGGATGTGTTACGACGCCTGCCATCATGGTTTGGGACAGCGGTATTTTCTCCAGGCGCTGCGATTAGCACAGGACGGAAACGATCGCCGACTGGCGGGGAGCATCCTCTCTGCCATGAGCCATCAGGCAACATTTCTGGGGCACTTCACCGAGGCGGCAACGCTCGCTCGCGCGGCGCGCATGGGAATCTCCGGCGTGGCAACACCCACACTCATGGCACAGTTCCATGCCATGGCGGCTCGTGCGCTGGCTCGCGCCGGCGACATTCGCGCATGCGAGCTGGCTCTTGCCGAGGCGACGAAAACGCTGGAAAGCCGCAACAGTGGGGATGAGCCGGAATGGATCACGTATTTTGACGAAGCCGAACTTGCCGCCGAGGCAGCCCACTGTTTCCGTGACGTGGACAGTGCGCGCCAATCGGTGGCCCACGCCGAGCGAGCGATGAGCGGCAAGCACGTACGTAGCGACTTCTTCGTGACGATGGTCCTGGCCGACGCACATCTACACGCGGGAGAGCCCGAAGAGGCATGCCGCGTGGCTCTGGACGCCCTGGACCTCGGAGAACAGCTCAAGTCGGCTCGTTGTGTCGCCTATCTCGGCGAGTTCCGCGGACATCTCGCCGACCGTGGTGAGACAACGGGGATCCGGGAATTCTACGGCCAGATAGCAGAACACCGCTTGTGGATTTCCGCCAGCCCCCAGGCAAACCAATGACATCAGGCCCAACGCGCCCATGGTCAGAAAGGTCGCCAGTTCCGTCGGCTGCCGCCCGTCTTCAACGCATCCACGCGACGGATGAACTCCGCCGCCGCCTTTGTGCTCGTAGAGACCTGTTGCCCAATCCAGACCACCATCATGAACTCTCTGATGTCTGCCAGAACTTCATACCCTGGCCAGTTCATGATGTCGAACCCATAGTGGTAGATAAATGTCTCGTATTGGCTTCGGTGATGCCATCCGAATCGGTCGTAATAAATCGCAGTAAGTATGAGGTCCCATTCGCGAGGCGCGAGGACGAACCCATCAAGGTCGATGAGCACAGCATGACCGTCCCGTCCTCGCAGCACATTCCCTATGCTCGCGTCCCCGTGGATGATGCCGAAGGGGAGAACGAAATCCAGTTGGCCGTAGTCTTTGTTGAGCTTGGCGGCCTGCTTCTCCAGGAATTCCTCGTCTTCCTGCGATACGCCGTACAGAGTGCGCAGGGAGGCCCACACCTTCGCAAACGGATCAAAATACGGAAGTCCCAGCGACTCCGGCTCCTCCAGCCAGTGGAGTCGGCGCAGCAGATCCGCCAGCTCCTCGACCGTCGCGTACTCCTCGCGGTCCTGATCGCTCTGCCAGAAGGTGACGACGCGGCCAGCAGCCGTCAGGGGCTGCCTCGAGCCATGCAGCAGGCGCGTCGCAGGGAAGTCTTCTGTCTCCAGCCACCGCGCGACCCGTACGGCTCGCTGCATCTCTTCGAGGGCATCAGGGTCGCGCGCGATACGGACAATCACCGGGTCGTCCGCCAGCCGGTACACCGCGTTGGATCCCAACCGCACCAGTTCGGCACCCGACGCCATCAACCCGGCAGCCGCACAAGCCTCGTCGAGCGCGGCCGCCGCACTCTCCGCGGTGAAGTCCGACGCCCCGCCCTGGGTCTGGCCCTCGTCCGAGATCATGCGATCGACGCTACCGCCCGCCCCACTACGACAACAGCCCGTCCACGTTGTGAGGGCGTAATGACCTTGGTCACGGCTCGATCAACCTTGGCCTCGTGGTCGTTGAGGCGCCGGGCCCAGTCGACGGCGTGGCCGGTGTGTACATGCTCTGGATGCCCGGTGCGAGGAGGGAGGGGATGTTCCGCTCGATGCCCAGGGCATCCATCTTCCGCAGCCGGGTGTTGTTGATGTCCAGGAGCTGTTTTCGTGCCTCCGGCCAGGTCTGCGGCGTGAAGTGTTCCTTGGACTGCCCGACGATATCGGGGTCGGTTGCACCGAAGTGCTCTTCGAGTGCGATCTTGTTCCGCATCATGGCCACCTCGCCGGCGGCGCCAGACATTCCCCTTCGGGCTCTCACAATGGTGGCGACAGCCGAGCGAACACCGCAACACGATCAACAGCTTGGCCAGACGCATTCGTGGAATGCGGCAATCGTGGCGAGGACGTGGGGTTGGGCTTGGACGTTCCTCGCCCGGGGGCGCACGGGCCGCCAGGGCGAGCCGCTTCGAAAGTTACTTCCGCCGGCGCCTGCTCATGGTTGCCGAGGTTACTCGCGACAGACGCTCAGGCCACTTCCGCTACGACGACATACAGCGTGACCGCCGCGAAGAACGGCCCGGTGGCAAGGTGTTCGAGCCACTGCCGCGATGCCGCGGGGGGAAGGTAGCCGGCCTCCACCGCGCGTTCCGTGTTGCGCTGGAGGCCGAGGATCTCGTCGGCTGCCCGGACGTCGCGGAAGACCGATGTGACGGGGAAGACCGTTGGCACCGTGAACCCGGACTCCACGGCGAGCCGGGCCAGTTGCCGGCCGATGACGCCATTGCGTACCACCCGGTCCGCGATATGACGGGCGTAGCCGCGCGTGACCTCGAGCTCGGGACAGTCGATGGCCAGTGAGTCCCAGTCGGGCTCGCCCATGACGAGTCTGCCGCCCGGACGCAGTACCCTCCGGGCCTCCGCGAGCGCCTGGGCCGGATCCGCCACATGCTGCAGCACCCGGTCGGTCCGGGCACGGTCGACGCTGTTGTCGGCCAAGGGGAGTTGGTGGATGTCGCCCAGTCGGATGTCCACCGAGGCGAGGTGCGCGGTGCGCTCGGCTGCCCGTTTGGTCATCTCCTGATCGGAGTCGACGCCGATCACCGCCCCGGAGGGGGCGACCGCCTCGGCGAGGGCGGTGAGGTCGGTGCCCGGGCCACAGCCCAGATCGAGCAGGGTCTGGCCGGGCCGGGCATCCAGTGCGTCGAGCATGAGGTGCTTGTAGGAGCGGGCCTGGCCCGTCGCGGCCAGCCGGTCGAGGTAGCCGACCTTGTCGGGAGTGGAGGCCTCGAAGACGCGCTCACTCACCCGGGCCATTGACCGTGCCTCTCGCTCAAGTGCCGCACGGCCCCTGGACGTCAGGCGCACCGGGCGTCGGCGGCCCTGCCCTGCCAGGGGCTCCACCAGCTGCTTCGCCTCCAGGCGGGCCAGGGCGCCGTAGAGGCTGCTGGGTCCGAGGCGCTCGCCCGACAGCCTCTCGATGGCCAGGTTGACGGCATAACCGTGCAGTGGTCCGTCCGCCAGTGCGCAAAGCACCAGCATCTGGGCGTCGTTGGTGTGCCTGGCCACTCCTGTGCCTCCTTGGTATGGGGTGCCGCTCCGGCGCCATGCTACACACCACGTACTACGTGTCACGTAGTATGTGGCTAAGGCGCCTGAGATGCCGTCGGCAGGGCATGCGCCGGCGCGTCCTTGTTCCCGACGCGCCCGCGGTCGCGCCGTAGTCCGGGGCCCAGGGCCAGGGTGACCGCGACGGAGAGCGCCGCCAGGGCGGCCATCGCCGTTGCTGGAGAGGTGTGTTGGGCGAGGGCTCCGGCCAGCGCGGCGCCGACGCCCTGCAGGGTGAGCATGCCGGAGGAGTGCAGCCCGAGGGCATGCCCGCTCAGCTCGTCCGGGGTCAGGGCCATCAGCCGTTCCTGGAGCAGCAGGCCGGCCGCGTATCCGACCGAGGCGAGGAGCACGGCCGTCGCCGCGAGCGGCAGTGGCGGGTGCACGGCGAAGAGCAGATACGGAGCGGCGAGCAGCAGCCGCAGCGGGGCCCCGATCCGCTCCCGCCACCGGGGCGGGACGAACCTGCCGGTCAGGGTGTCCCCGGCCAGCATGCCGAGCGCGGCGAGGGCGAACAGGAGCCCGGCGTGCCGGGGAGCGTAGGGGACGAAGAGGGATTCGCAGCCCACGATCAGTCCGTTGGGCACCCAGAGCGCGAGCAGGACACGGCGACGGGGTGCCGAGGACCACAGCCGCGCATTGTTCCGCCAGGTCTCGGTGACCGACGGCCGGCCGGCGGCGCGCGGCGGCCGTCGGCCGAGCCCGAACCGGGCCAGGGCCGCCGCGGCCAGGTACAGGGCGGCGCCGGTGAGCAGTGTGCCGCGGGGCGAGAGAACGGCCACCAACAGGCCGCCGATCGCATACCCGACGATCTGCATGGTGCCGACCGTCATATTGAGCACGGAGCGGCCGAGCAGGTAACCCTCCTTCGGGAGGATCTCGTTGAGCAGCCCATAGCGCACTCCGCCGCCCACCGAGGAGATCACCCCAAGGCCCAGGATGATGACGAACACGGCCCACACGGGCAGCCCGGGAACGGCCTGCACGGCGGTGGCGAGACCGAAGACGAGCGCCATGACGGAGGTCGCGGCCCGCGGCGGCAGCCGGTCGGCCGCCGACAACAGCGCTGCCGCGCCGACCACTTGGGCGAGCGAGGGCCCGAACATGCTGAGGGCGGAGAGCAGCGGGGAGCCGGTCGCCGCGTAGACCAGCGTGCCCAGGGCCAGACCGCTCACCGTCTGGGCCGCCATCTGTACGGTGACGGTCAGGAACAGCGGGGTTCTCCGTCCTGCCTCGTGCCTGACCGGCACACCCCGCGACCCTGCCACCGGGAACGGATCCCGCCGGATCGCATGGCGCCGTATCGTATCCCGGTCATGACATGTACAGCCGGATGAGGGGCAATGACCATGCGGGTGGGGCGCGTTGCGAGGTGTACGGGGAGCGTCGGCGTCGCGTTGGCGGCACTGGTCGCGGTCGGAGGCTGCGGCGGCTCCGGTGACGATGGACCCGGCGGCGGCCCTGGCGGTCCCGGGCCGGCGCGTGCCGAGACCTTCACCAAGGCGCAGACCGAAGCCGCTCTCCTCACCGACCAGGACCTCGGATACGGCTGGGAGGTCGACCACGACAACGCGTCGCCCAGCCCCTCCGGCGGCAGTGGGGGCCAAAGCTCCAAGGCGGACACGAACCCCGGCTCGGGCCGCCCGCGGTGTGACGCGTACTTCACATCGTGGACCGGCCCCAAAGCGGGCCAGGAGCAGGCCACTTCGAGCCGGAACTTCTCCAAGCCCGCCACCAACGAGCACATCGGCCTGGAGGTCGACGCCTACCGCAGCGCGGCGGAAGCGCGGAAGACGATGTCCGTGGCCCGGGATCTGCCCGCCGCCTGCGACGGCGCCAACCTGGACTTCAACTGGGGCGGCCCGCAGAAAACCGATATAAAGCAGGTGACCGTGCCCAAACTGGACGATGAGTCCGCCGGCATGCGCATCTCCGGGAAGCTCCCCACGGCATCGGGCACCGAGTTGCACATCGAGATCCTCTTGGTCCGGGAGGGCGCGAACATCACGACGGTCACCTTCGGCGGGCAGACCACCGCCGATCCCTCGCTCATGCAGTCGCTGCTGCAAAAGGCGGCGGACCGGCTGCACGCGGCGGCTCAGGACAGAATCCGTGAAGGAAGCGTGCCCTGAGCCAACCTGCTCACCGAGGTGACAAACTCACCGGCAATACGCGTCGGTCGCCGATCCGCGGTGACGAGGGACGTGCGCGGCGGGAACGCGGCGGCAGCCCCGCGGGACATGCCGGCCACAGCCGACGAAGATCAACACGTTACCGCCTCCCGCGGTTAGTCTCCCGCCCATGAACCCGGTCAACATCGCAGGCCCCCGCCTTCACCTCCGCGAGCTCCACCACGACGACGTGGACGCTCTCCACACCGTCCAGGGCAACGCCGAGGTCACCCGGCACATGACCATGCCCACCCGCACCCGCGAACAGGTGGCGGACGTCGTATCCCGCGCGATCGCCACCGCGAGCGCAGACCCCCGCGATTTCTACCTGCTCGCCGTGGTCCGCGCGGAAGACCGGCGACTGGTCGGCTACGCCAACCTCAACCTCGACCTCGATCCGCTCACCCGCAGAGCCGCCGCCACCATCGGCTTTATGCTCCACCCCGACGTCTGGGGCGGAGGATTCGGCACCGAGACCGTCCACCTCCTGCTCACCCTCGGCTTCCGGCACCTGGGTCTGCACCGCGTCGGGGCCGCCCGGGCTCCGCTCAACGAGGGCTCGGAGAAGACCCTGTTGCGCGCGGGATTCACCGAGGAGGGCCGCATCCGGCATCATGTCCGCATCGACGGTGTCTGGCGGGACTCCCTCACCTACTCGATCCTGGAGGACGAGTGGCGGGCAGCGTCTGAGCAGCAGACCCCATAGGCTGCCCGGCCGCATGCTCAGGGACGAGTGCCATCCGGCCGGGGCACGGCCGGAGGCATGGAAGACGGCGGCCTCACCGTCCATGGCCTCTCACTCAGAGCGCGATGAGGCCCGCGTCCGTCGGCTTGAATCCGCAGGCGTCGAAGTAGAACGCCCGCAGATCGTCCTCGAAGTCGACGTGCAGCCATTCGCACTGCGCCGCCCGGGCGCCTCGAACGGCTGCGGCGACGAGTCCGGCCCCGATCCCGGAGCGACGTTGGTCTCCCCTGACCACGGTGTCCAGGATGAATGCGTGGACCCCACCGTCCCATGCGACGTTGACAAAGCCGACGAGTTCACCGTCACGCCGGGCGCAGACCCAGCCGAGGCTGTGGCGCTGCACCTGCGCCAGCCAGTCGATGTCCAGGATCCGGTGGTGAAATCCCTCCGCATGCAGCGCGTTGACGGCTGCGTTCTCGAAGTCGCCTCGCCACTCATACGTGATCGTCATGCCGTGAGTGTAGGTTGCCCGGGGCCACCGCCATGCCCCGTATACGTCAGCAGGCCTTCCCGGTGAGTACGTTGACGAGGCGCTGCGTGGCTGTCAGGTCCGGCACGACGGTCTGGGCACCTGCCTCCCTCAGCTCGTCCTCGGAAGACCGTCCTGTAGCCACTCCAACGACACGGACTCCGTTGTCCAGACCCGCTTGTACATCCGTCGGGGTGTCACCCACCAAAACGCTTCTCTCGGCAGCGCATCCGGCCCGATGCAACGCAAGAGCCACCAACTTGGAACGTTCGTCGTCTTCGTCGCCGTACGCACCGATCCCCAGATCCATGTTCCTGTCCAGGCCAAAGGTCGCAAGCTTGATCTCTGCGGCGATGCGCGCGTTGCCGGTAACGACAGTTTGCATAACGCCGGGGACGTGAGCCAGCGCCCTGAGTACGGTTGCAGCGCCCGGCAGCGCATACCCTCGCTCACGCAAGACGGCAGCACGCCGACGATGTTCCTCCGCAAGGGCTCCAGCGAATGTCTCGAAGTCTTCGCGGCTGACGGTGAGTCCATGCAGCTCGGCGGTCGTTCGGAAGATGACCGACTCGGTCAGGCCGTCGACGCGGGCTTGCCGTTCCATCTCCAGGCCGGTCACTTTCCGGAACGCCTCGGCAAACAGTGCTCGTCCGACCCCTCCGGTGTCGAGGAGTGTGTGGTCAATGTCCCAGAGAACCAGTTGTGTTGCCATCTCAACCCCTCTGCCGCCGAACCCCAGCCTGTCACCCATCGGGGCGTTCCCCCAGCAACGACGTGCAGACCGTCGCTAGGGTTAGGACAAGTGAATCAGCCTGTACGGAAGGTAGCGATGGCCGCTCCGCATCCACCGATCGGCGAGAGAGTCCGCCACTACCGGAAGCAACGCCGTCAAGACGTCGTCGCCGGTCTCGTTGGAATTTCCCCGGACTACCTGTCGCAGATCGAACGGGGGTTGAAGATCCCCTCGTTGCCGATCCTCCACGGAAATCCGGATGCGGTGCGGCCGCACCGGTCCCTACCCTGAGGTCATGGAATCCGTACAGGTCAGGCCGATGCAGGAGGGCGATCTCCCGTCCGCGGAACGGGCCTCGGAGGCGACGTTCCTGGAAGCCGAGCGGGAGAGCAGACGGTTCGGCGAGCCGGAGCCCGAGCCGCGTTCGGCGGTCGCCTCCAAGCAGTGGATCGACCGGATGCGCCACTACCTGAGTGTCGACCCGGGAGGCTGCTGGGTCGCGGTGGACGCGGATTCGGGCGGCGGCGAAGTCATCGGATTCGCCGTCTCACAGAACCGCGAGCGTCTCTGGATCCTCGCGACCTATGGCGTCCTGCCGATCCATCAGGGACGCGGCATCGGCAAGCGTCTGATGGACGCCGCCCTCGAGCATGCCGACGGCCGCCCCGGCATCTTCTCCTCCACCATCCACCCCGGCGCCACCCGGCGGTACCGGCTGGCGGGCTTCTCCCTCCACCCGCAGATGCAGATGACCGGCACCGTCGACCGGTCCACCCTCCCCGCGGTCAATGGCCTCCGGGAGGGCCGGGCCGAGGACTTCGAGTGGATGGACCGGCTGGACCGGGACCTGCGTGTCGCGGGCCACGGCCCCGATCATGGCTACCTGCTGGACACCCTCCGGCTGGTTGTGTCCCGGGACCGGGCGAAGCCGGGATACGCCTACATCGACGACCGGGGGCGGGCGTCACTGCTGGCCGCCGCGCAACCGGAGACCGCGCAGCGCCTGCTGTGGGAGGCCCTGGCCTCCTCGCAGGGCGACACCCTGGTCAACTGCATCACCACTCCCAATGAGTGGGCGGTCGATGTCGGCCTGGCCGCACGTCTCGACATCGGGCAGGAGGGCTATATCGCCGTCCGCGACATGCCCGTCCCGGCGCCCTATCTCGCGAACGGGCTCTTCCTCTGACTCGGCTCGCTCGTCAACGGGCGGAGCGGGAAGGCCGTTTCAGATCATCCGGCGGGCCAGGAGATAGGCCCGCCGTGTCTCGGCCTCATGGGCGTAGTGGCTGCGTTCCATCCGCATCTGCACGCTGAAACCGGACTCGCCCAGCAGTCCGGCGACTTGGGAAGGATCCAGGAAGCGGAAGTCGACATCCACCGTTTGCCCCCACCATTCGTCCAGGTGCCGGACCTCTTCACCGATATGGAAGGAGAGCAGGAGAAGACCGGAAGGACGCAGTACTCGCCATGCTTCCGCAAAGGCACGGTGCAATTCGCCGGGGTCAAGGTGAATGATCGTGTAGAGGGCTACGGCTGCTCCGAATTCGCCGTCCTTGGCGGGCAGCGCCAGCAAGTCGCCTTCCCTGAACTCCACTTCCGGATACCGGCGACGGCCGACGGCGAGCATTCCCGCGGACAGATCGATGCCGACCGACCGAACGCCGTGCTCGGCAAGCCAGGCCGCCACCTGTCCGGGGCCACAGCCGAGGTCGGCGATCGGAGCGTCTGGTTCCGTCTGTTCCAGGAGGCAGGCGAGCAGTGCCCGGTCGAGCGGCTTGCCGACAAGCTCGTCGTGCAGCCGGCTCGCGTACTCCTCGGCCACGGTGTCATAGCTTCTGCGAACGTTGTCATGGCTTGCGTGATCCGCCATGCGGGCCAGCATGTCATGCGGCCGGTGTCCGGCCCATGCCCGCCCCGTGGACCGGCTGCGGCGGACGGGCCTCGGCGAGCAGGCGGCGTACCGCCGTGCCCGCCTCCGCGGGAGTCCAGCGGTCTCCCTTGTCCGTGACCGGGCCGGGGTGCCAGCCCTCCAGCACGGCGATGCGCCCGCCCACCGCCTCGAAGACCCGGCCCGTGACGCCCGCGGAGTCGGCGGCGGCCAGCCAGACCACCAACGGGGAGACGTTCTCCGGGGCCATGGCATCGAAGGCACCGGGCGGTGGGGCGGCCATGGTCTCGCTGAAGGCGTGCTCGGTCATCCTGGTGCGCGCGGCGGGGGCGATGGCGTTGACCTGGATGCCATAGCGGGCCAGTTCGGCCGCCGCGACCAGGGTGAGGCCGAGGATTCCGGCCTTGGCGGCGGCGTAGTTGGCCTGGCCCACACTGCCCGACAGCCCGGCACCCGAGGTGGTGTTGATGACCCGGGCGACCGGCGGGCGGCCCGCCTTGGTCTCCGCGCGCCAGTGTGCGGCGGCGTGTTTGAGGGGGAGGAAGTGGCCCTTGAGGTGGACGCGGATGACGGTGTCCCAGTCGTCCTCGTCCAGGTTGACGAGCATCCGGTCGCGCAGGAGCCCGGCGTTGTTGATGAGGGTGTCCAACTGCCCGTAGGTCTCCAGGGCGGTGGCGACGAGGGAGGCGGCGCCGTTGGTGGTGGCGATGTCGTCGGCGTGCGCGACGGCTTCGCCGCCGCGTGCCCGTATCTCGTCGGCGACCTGCCGGGCGGGGGCGACGTCAAGGTCGTTGACCACGACCCGCGCGCCCTCGGCGGCGAGGGCGAGGGCGTGCGCCCGGCCGAGGCCGCGTCCGGCGCCGGTGACGATGGCCACCCGGTCGGTACAGAGTCCGGTCATCTCACAACTCCCCTGGTGATTGGCGGGTGTTGGCGGCGGAGAGGAACACCGGGCGTTCCCCGCCGCCGTGCAGGAGCAGGCTGGCGCCGGTGATGTAGGCGGCGCGGTCGGAGGCGAGGAACACGGCCGCCTCGCCGACCTCGTCCGGCTCGGCGAGGCGGCCCGCGGGCACGGTGCGGGCGACGGCGGCGACGCCTTCCGCGTCGCCGTAGTGGAGGTGGGCGGATTCGGTGCGCACCATGCCCAGGACGAGGGTGTTGACCCGGATCAGCGGGGCCCACTCGACGGCCATGGAGCGGGCGAGGTGCTCAAGTCCCGCCTTGGCGGCGCCATATGCGGCGGTTCCGGGTGAGGGGCGGGAGCCGCTGACGCTGCCGACCATGACGATGGAGCCGCCGGATGCCTGTCGGCGCATGATCCGGTGGACGGCGAGCGAGGCCGTGAGGGGCGCAGTGAGGTTGAGTTCCAGGATCCTGGCGTGCCGCTCCGGCGGGGCCTGGTCGAGCGGGCGGAAGGGGGTGCCCCCGGCATTGTTGACGAGGACGTCGATCCGGCCGTGCGCCGCCGCGATCCGGTCGAAGAGGGCCTGGACGGCGTCGGGTTGGCGCAGGTCCGCCGGCAGGAAGCGGACGCCCGCCGGGAGCGGCCGCTCCGGGCGGCGGCGGGCGCAGACGACCACGCCCGCGCCCGCGCGGGCGAAGGCCCGGGCGATGCCCGCGCCCACGCCACGGGTACCGCCGGTGACAACGGCGACCCGGCCGTCCATCGCGCCACCCTCCCGCAGCGGGCGGACCGCTGCTACCGTCGTTGAGGCACCGCACCTAACAAATGTTTGGTGGAAAGGTAGCTGATCCCCCGATGGGTGTCTCCACCGCACGCCCGGAACCGGGCATCGCCGTCATCACCGTGGACTTTCCTCCGGTCAACGCCCTTCCCGTGCAAGGCTGGTACGAGCTGGCGCGGGCCCTGCGCGCGGCGGGGGCCGAGCCCGCGGTCAACTGTGTGGTCCTGGCGGCGGCCGGGCGGGGCTTCAACGCCGGTGTGGACCTCAAGGAGTTGCAGCGCACACCCGGCCACCGGGCCCTGATCGGCGCCAACCACGGGTGCGCGGAGGCGTTCGCCGCCGTCTATGAGTGCCCGGTCCCGGTCGTCGCGGCGGTGCACGGCTTCTGTCTCGGCGGCGGCATCGGGCTGGCCGGCAACGCCGACGCCATTGTGGCCGCCGAGGACGCCACCTTCGGCCTGCCCGAGCTGGACCGGGGTGCGCTGGGCGCCGCGACCCATCTCGCCCGGCTGGTCCCCCAGCATCTGATGCGCACGCTGTACTACACCTCCCGCACGGTCACCGCGCGGGAGCTGCACCGGCACGGTTCCGTGTGGCGCGTCGTAGCGGCGGAGCAACTGCCGGACGCCGCCCTGGAGCTGGCGCGCGAGATCGCGGTCAAGGACGGTGCGCTGCTGCGGCTGGCCAAGGCCGCGCTCAACGGCATCGACCCCGTCGATGTGCGCCGCAGCTACCGCTATGAGCAGGGCTTCACCTTCGAGGCCAACCTCGGCGGCGTCGCGGACCGCCATCGCGAGGCATTCCTGGGAGGAGGGTCCGGGTGACCGCCGACAAACGGATGACCGCCGACGAGGCCGTCGGCCGACTGCGCAGCGGCATGACCATAGGCATCGGCGGGTGGGGCTCGCGGCGCAAACCGATGGCTCTGGTACGGGCGCTGCTGCGGTCCGGCCTCACCGATCTCACCGTGGTCTCCTACGGCGGCCCGGATGTGGGCCTGCTGGCGGCGGCGGGCCGGATCCGCAGACTGGTCACCGCCTTTGTCACCCTTGACTCCATTCCGCTCGAACCGCACTTCCGCACTGCCCGTCAGCAGGGCTCGCTGGAACTGATGGAGCTGGACGAGGCGATGCTCATGTGGGGACTCACGGCGGCCGCGCACCGGCTGCCGTTCCTGCCCGTCCGGGCGGGGCTGGGGTCCGATGTGATGCGGGTCAACCCATGCCTGCGGACGGTGGTCTCACCGTACGAGGACGCGGAGGAGCTGGTCGCCGTGCCCGCGCTGACCCTGGACGCGGCCCTGGTCCACCTCAACCGGGCGGACCGGCGGGGCAACGCCCAGTACCTGGGGCCGGACCCCTACTTCGACGATCTCTTCTGCGAGGCGGCGCGGGAGGCGTATGTCTCCTGCGAACGGGGCGTGGCGAGCGGCGAGTTCGCGGGCGCGGGCGGTCCGCAGACCCTGCTGGTGCAGCGGCATTGCGTGACCGGGGTCATCGAGGCGCCGGGCGGTGCGCACTTCACCTCGTGCGCACCGGATTACGGGCGCGACGAGGCGTTCCAGGCGGCGTACGCACGGGCCGCCGGATCCGAGGCCCGGTGGCGGGAGTTCACCGGCCGCTTCCTCTCCGGGGACGAGGACGACTACCGGGCCGCGGTCGCCGCCTTCCATGGCGGCCGGGCATGACCAGGGCCGAACTGTGCGTCGTGGCCTGCGCGGAGGCCTGGCGCGGGGACGGCGAGATCCTGGCCGGCCCGATGGGGGTGATCCCCACGATCGGGGCGCGGCTGGCGAGGCTCACCTTCGCGCCGGAGCTGCTACTGACGGATGGTGAGGCGATGTTGGTCGCCGAGGACGGCAGTGTGGAGGGCTGGCTGCCCTACCGCAGGCACCTGGCCCTGGTCACCGGCGGAAAGCGGCATGTGATGATGGGTGCGAGCCAGCTCGACCGGTACGGCAACCAGAACATCAGCTGCATCGGCGACTGGCGGCGTCCGACGCGCCAACTGCTGGGCGTGCGCGGCGCTCCGGTCAATACGCTCAACCATCCGACCAGTTACTGGATTCCCCGGCACTCCCCCAGGGTGCTGGTGGACCGGGTCGACATGGTGTGCGGCGTCGGCTACGACCGGGGCCGGTCCGTGCACATCCGCCGGGTGATCACCGACCTGGCCGTGCTCGACTTCGAGACCCCGGACCATGCGATGCGGGTCCGCTCGCTGCACCCCGGTGTCACCGTCGAGCAGGTGCGGGCGGCCACCGGGTTTCCGCTCGCCGTGCCCGCCGCCGTGCCGGTCACCCGGGAGCCCACGGCCGGGGAACTCCGGCTGATCCGCGAGGTGATCGACCCGGCGGGCCGGCGGGCCGGGGAGGTGGGCGGATGACGCTCGACACCGCGTTGACCCGGCTGGTGGGCGTCCGGCATCCCTTGGTGCAGACCGGCATGGGGTGGGTCGCGGGGCCCCGGCTGGTGACGGCGGTGGCCCGGGCCGGAGCACTCGGTGTGCTGGGTTCGGCGACCATGTCCCTCGCCCAACTGCGGTCGGCAGTGCGGGAGGTGAAGGAGCGCACGGACGCGCCCTTCGGCGTCAATCTGCGCGCGGACGCGGGCGACGCGGCGGACCGCGTCGGCCTCCTGATCGGCGAAGGGGTGCGGGTCGCCTCCTTCGCGCTGGCTCCTTCCCGGGAGTTGATCGTCCGGCTCAAGGATGCCGGGGTGGTGGTCATTCCGTCCGTCGGCGCCCGGCGGCATGCCGAGAAGGTGGCGGCCTGGGGTGCGGACGCGGTCCTGGTGCAGGGCGGGGAGGGCGGCGGCCACACCGGCGAGGTCGCCACCACGGTGCTGCTGCCGCAGGTGGTCGATGCGGTGGACATCCCCGTGGTGGCGGCGGGCGGCTTCCACGACGGCCGTGGCCTGGTGGCCGCCCTCGCCTATGGCGCGTCGGGCATCGCGATGGGCACCCGCTTCCTGCTCACCGCGGACAGTACGGTTCCGGCGGCGGTGAAGGCCGCCTATCTCGCCGCGACGGTCGGGGACATCACCGTCACCAGGAAGGTGGACGGCCTCCCCCACCGGATGCTTCGCACCCCCTTTGTCAGCAGTCTCGAACGGGCCGGGCGCGCCTCGGCGTTGCTGCCGGCGCTGCGGCGGGCCGCCGCCTTCCGCCGGGTCTCGGGCCTGAGCCGGCGCCGGATGATCCGGGACGGGCTGGCCGTCAGGCGCGCCAAGGGGCTGGGCTGGGGTCAGGTGCTGCTGGCCGCCAACACCCCGATGCTGCTGAGGGCGGCCATGGTGGACGGCCGTACGGATCTCGGGGTGATGGCCGCCGGGCAGGTGGCGGGGGTCATCGAGGATCTGCCGTCCTGCGCCGAATTGATCGAACGGATCATGGCGGAGGCGTGGGAGACTCTGCGAGGCTTGCGCGAGTTTGTGTGAGGTCCTTGCGTACGGAGGTTCCCGATGAATGACGCGGCAGCGACGGCCCGTGCCCTCTGGCGGCTGTTCGAACCGGTCCATGCCGTCACCTACTTCGCCCCCGAGGCGCTGTCGGCCTTTGAGCAGGCCGGGCTGCGCGGCTGGCGCCGGGGCTATTTCGCGGGCCGCGCCGCGCCGTTCGGGCCGATCGGCCCGGAGCCGGTGACGGCCGCCTTCTTCGGCTTCGCACCGGATACCGTCGCCCGTGCGCTGCCCTCGGTGTGGGAGACCGTCTCCCCCGGGCAGGCGCTCGGCATCCGGCGCTCGGGCGCCCGGGCGGCGCTGGTCCGGCTGCTCTCCGGGCTGGAGCGGGAGGCCGAGAAGGCGGCCGGGCTGCTTCGCGAGCACGCCCAGGATCTGGACCACAGCGGGCGGGTGCTCGCCGCCGCGAACTCGGCGCTGGGCTTCCCGGTCGATCCGCTCGACCGGCTGTGGCATGCAGCCACCCTGCTGCGGGAACACCGCGGCGACGGCCATGTCGCGGCCCTGGTCGCCGCCGGGCTGGACGGCTGCGAGGCCCTCGTGCTGCGCGCGGGCGTCGATGTGCCGCGCTCCGAGCTCCAGCCCTACCGGGGGTGGACGGACGAGGAGTGGAGCGCGGCGGGGCGGCGGCTGGCCGGGCGGGGGCTGCTGGCGGCGGACGGTTCGGCCACGGCCGAGGGGCGCCGGGTGTACTCGGCGGTCGAGGAGGCCACGGACCGGGCGGCGGCGCGTCCCTGGCAGCGGCTGTCGGCCGGTGATGTGCGCGAACTGTCCGGCTTGCTCGAGCCGTTGGCCGGTGCCTGCGCCGCGGAGCTCCGGTTCCCCAATCCCATGGCACTGCCGGATCCCCGGCCCTGACCCGGAGGGTATGCACAGCCCTGGTGTTCACCACACCCGCTCGACGATCGTCACATTCGCCTGCCCTCCCCCTTCGCACATGGTCTGCAGTCCGAACCGTCCGCCGGTGCGCTCCAGTTCGTGCAGCAGGGTGGTCATCAGTCGTGCCCCGGTCGCGCCGAGCGGGTGCCCCAGTGCGATCGCGCCGCCGTTGACATTGACCCGGCCGGGGTCGGCTCCGGTCTCGCGCAGCCAGGCCAGGACCACCGGGGCGAACGCCTCGTTGATCTCGACCAGGTCGATGTCACCGATGGTCAGGCCCGCTCTCTTCAGGGCGTGGGCGGTGGCCGGGATGGGTGCGGTGAGCATCCGGATGGGGTCCTCGCCGCGTACCGAGAGATGGTGGATGCGGGCCCGGGGCGTCAACCCATGCTGTCGCACGGCCCGTTCGCCGGCGATCAGCAGGGCGGCCGCGCCGTCGGAGACCTGCGAGGAGAGGGCCGCGGTGAGCCGGCCGCCGGGCAGTACCGGCGGGAGGGCGGACATCTTCGCCAGGGAGGTGTCCCGGCGGGGGCCTTCGTCCGCCGACACTTCGCCAAAGGCGGTCAGTTCGCGGTCGAAGCGGCCCTCGTCGGTCGCCCGTACCGCCTGCCGGTGCGAGCGCAGCGCGTACTCCTCCATCTCCCGGCGGGAGATGCCCCATTCCTCGGCGATCCGCTCGGCGCCGTGGAACTGGCTGACGGGCCGGTCGCCATAGCGTTCGCGCCAGCCGAGGGATCCGGCGAACGGGCCCTCGGTCAGCCCCAGTGGCTCGGCCGCCCGGCGGCTCGCATAGGCGATGGGGATCAGTGACATGTTCTGGACTCCGCCCGCGACGACCAGGTCCTGGGTGCCGGAGAGCACCGCCTGGGCGGCGAAGTGGACGGCCTGCTGGGAGGATCCGCACTGCCGGTCGACGGTGACGCCGGGTACGGACTCCGGCAGTCCGGCGGCCAGCCAGCTGGTCCGGGCGATGTCACCGGCCTGCGGTCCGACCGTGTCGAGGCAGCCGAAGACGACGTCGTCGACGGCGGCCGGATCGATGCCGGTGCGGTCCAGCAGCGCGGTGAGGACATGGGCGCCGAGGTCGGCCGGGTGGGCGGCGGCCAGGCCGCCGCCCCGGCGGCCCACCGGGGTGCGTACCGCGCCGACGATGAATGCCTCGGTCATGACGGGCTCCTACGGTTGTACGGCGATGCCGTCCAGGACCATGGACAGATACTGCCGGGCGATCTCCTCCGGGCCGTGCTGTCCGCCCGGCCGGTACCAGGAGGCCGCGACCCACACCGTGTCGCGCAGGAAGCGGTAGGCGAGCCGGGCGTCGAGGTCGGCGCGGAACGCGCCCTCGGCGGCGCCGCGTTGCAGGGTGCCCAGCCAGGCGGCCTTGAACTTGCGCTGGGATTCGGCGAGATAGCCGAAGCGCGGGTGGTCCGTGAGGTGCCGGGCCTCCTTCTGGTAGACGGCGACGGCGGCGCGGTGCCGGTCGATCTCCCGGAAGGACTCGGTGACCAGGGCCTCGATGGTCTCCCGGGGGCCGAGGCCGGCGGCGAGCACGCGGTCGTAGCCGGCCCACAGTTCGTCCAGGAAGGTGGTGAGGATCTCGTCCAGCATCGACTCCTTGGAGTCGAAGTGGTAGTAGAGGCTGCCCGCGAGGATGCCCGCCTGGTCGGCGATCCGGCGGACGGTGGTGGCGCGGTAGCCCTGGGCGGCGAACACCTCGGCGGCGGTCGCGAGCAGTTCGCGGCGGCGACCGTCCGGATGGGCGGTGGTTTTCTTGCTGGTCGGCACGGTTTCATTGTCGGTCACGCGCGCTGGCTGCTGACGGAGACGGTCTCGCCGGTCATATACGAGGAGTAGTCGGCGGCGAGGAAGACGATGACATTGGCCACCTCCCAGGGCTCGGCGGGCCGCCCGAAGGCCTCCCGGCCGGCGAGCTCCGCGAGCAGGCCGGGCGTGGTGACCCTGGCCAGGTTCGGGTGCAGGGCCAGGCTCGGCGCCACGGCGTTGACCCGCACTCCATAGGCCGCGGCCTCCATGGCCGCGCAGCGGGTGAGAGCCATCACCCCGGCCTTGGCCGCGGCGTAGTGGGCCTGGCCGCGCTGGGCGCGCCAGCCCAGCACGGAGGCGTTGTTGATCACGGTGCCGCCGGTGCCGCCGGCCCGCATCCGGCGCAGGGCGGCGCGGGTGCAGCGGAAGGTGCCGGTCAGGGTGGTGGCGATGACTTGGTCCCACTGCTCGTCGGTCATCTCCGTGAGCTCCGCGGTGCCGCCGAGTCCGGCGTTGTTGACCAGGATGTCGAGGGTGCCGTGCCGTTCCCCGGCGAGGTCGAGCAGGGCGGTGATCTGTGCCTCGTCGGTGACGTCGCAGGGCGTTCCGGCGACGCGTTCGGCGCCGAACTCCGCGGCGAGCGCGGCGGTCGCCGCCGCGAGGCGGCGGGGGTGCGCGTCGCCGAGGACCACCCGGGCGCCTTCCTCGAGGAAGCGGCGCGCCGTCGCCCCGCCGATGCCGGTGCCGGCGGCGGCGGTGACCACCGCGGTCCGGCCCAACAGCAGTTCGTGGCCGGGGAGATAGCGGGGCGGGGCGGCGCGGGAGTCCTCGACGCTGCTCATGGCCGTACGTTAACCTACCAAACACTTGTTAGGGAAGGATCGGCGATGACAGTGCGCTATGAGCGGCACGGCCCGGTCGCAACGGTCACCATGGACCGGCCCGAGTACCGCAACGCCCAGAATTCCGCGATGACTTACGCCCTGGACGACGCGTTCGCCACGGCCGCGGCCGATGACCGGGTCAAGGTGGTCGTCCTCGCGGGCGCGGGCGATCACTTCTCCGCGGGTCATGACATCGGCAGCCCGGGCCGCGACGCCCATCTCCCCTTCGAGCGCCGGGCGGGCCTGTGGTGGGACCACTCGGACAAGGCGGGGGCGGAGCAGCGGTTCGCCCGGGAGTCCGAGGTCTATCTGGGCATGTGCCGGCGCTGGCGGGAGCTGCCCAAGCCGGTGCTCGCCGCGGTTCAAGGCGCCTGTGTGGCCGGTGGGTTGATGCTGGCCTGGGTGTGCGATCTGATCGTGGCGAGCGAGGATGCCTTCTTTGCCGACCCGGTGGTGCGGATGGGCATCCCGGGTGTGGAGTACTTCGCCCACCCCTGGGTGATGCCGCCCCGCATCGCCAAGGAGTTCCTCTACACCGGCGACCGGATGAGCGCGCGGCGCGCCTACGAGGTCGGGATGGTCAACCTGGTCGTACCGCGGGCCGAACTCGCCGACCGTACGCTCGGTTTGGCCACCCGCATCGCCCGGATGCCCCGCATGGGTCTCGCGCTGGCCAAGCGCGCCGTCAACCAGGCGGAAGACCTGCAAGGGCTGCACGCCGGGCTGGACTCGGCCTTCGGGCTGCACCATCTGGCCCATGCGCACAATGCGGAGACCTCCGCCGATGCGCTGGGCGGAATGGACATCCGCGCGATGAAGGGTTCCTAGCGGTGGACCTGGAACCGGCCGCCGGGGAACGGGCCTTCCGCGCCGAGGCCCGCGGCTGGCTGGCGGCGCATGTGCCGCCCGCCCCGCTCGCATCGCCGGAGACGGCCCGGGGCTTCGCCGAACACCGCCAGTGGGAGCGGGAGTTGTATGACGCCGGGTGGTCGGTGGTCCGCTGGCCGGTGGAGTACGGCGGCCGGGGGTGCTCGCTGCTGGAGTGGCTGCTCTTCGAGGAGGAGTACCACGCGGCCGGCGGCCCCGTCCGAGTCGGCCGGAACGGCGTCCAGTTGCTCGGTCCCACGCTGCTCGAGCACGGCACCGCCGAGCAGCGGGCCCGGCTGCTGCCCGCGATGGCGAGCGGCGAGACCGTCTGGGCGCAGGCCTGGTCCGAGCCGGAGGCCGGTTCCGACCTCGCCTCGCTGCGGTCCGTCGCGGTGCGCGCGGCGGGCGGCTGGCTGCTCAGCGGGCAGAAGACCTGGTCGTCCCGGGCCGTGTTCGCCGACCGGGCCTTCGGCCTGTTCCGCAGCCACCCGGGCGCGGAGCGACCGCACCGGGGGCTGACCTATGCGATGTTCCCGCTGGACGCCGCCGGGGTGACGGTACGGCCCATCGCCCGGCTGGACGGCAGGCCGGTCTTCGCCGAGATCTTCCTCGACGAGGTCTTCGTGCCCGACGCGGATGTGCTCGGCGAGCCTGGGCAGGGCTGGCGGGTGGCCATGAGCACGGCGGGCGAGGAGCGCGGGCTGACGCTGCGCAGCCCCGGCCGGTTCACCGCCGCCGCGGAGCGGCTGGCCGCCCTGTGGCGTGCCACCGGCGACCCGCGCGCCACCGCCCTGCGCGACCGGGTGGCCGATGCGGTGATCCGGGCGCGCGCCTACCGGCTGTACGGCTACGAGCGGGCGGCGCGGGGCGACGGCGGGGTCGCGGAGGCCAGCCTGACCAAGGTCTTCTGGTCCGAGCTGGACCTGGATCTGCATGAGACGGCCCTGGATCTGCTGGGCGCGGAGGGTGAACTCGCGGCGGGGAGCTGGCCGGACGGCCACACCTTCGCCCTGGCCGGGCCGGTCTACGCGGGCACCAATGAGATCCAGCGCGACATCATCGCCGAACGGCTGCTCGGCCTGCCGAAAGGACGCCGGGGATGAGGTTCTGCCTGGACGCCGAGCAGGCGGCCTTCGGCCGGACGCTGGACGCGATGTTCGGGGCGGCCGACACCCCGTCGGCGATCCGGGCGTGGGCGCGCGGCGAGCCGGGCCCGGGCCTGGACCTGTGGGAACGGGCGGCGCGGGCGGGCGTCTTCGCGCTGAGCGCCGGGGAGGAGTACGGCGGGGTGGGGCCGCTTCCGGTGGAAGTGGCCGTGGCCTTTGTCGAGCTGGGCCGCCATGGTGTGCCGGGTCCGCTGGTGGAGACGGTGGCGGCCGCGGCGCTGCTGGGGCACCTGGCCGGGCGGGGCCTGCCGGGCCCCGCCGGGCGGTGGCTGCCCCGGGTCTGCGCGGGGCGGGCCGTGCTGACGCTGGCCGTGCCGGCGGTGGGCCCGTATGCGCTGGATGCGGAGGTGGCGGAGGCGGTGCTGGTGGCGACCGGGGGCGAGCTGCGCCTGGCGGGCGCCGTCGAGCCGGGTCCGCCGTCCCTCGACCCGGCTCGGCGGCTCGCCCGGCCGTGCGACGGCGGGGAGTTGCTGGCGGCGGGCCCCGCGCTGCGGGGAGCGGCCGGGCATGCCGCCGACTGGGCGGCGTTCGCCACCGCCGCGCAGGCGCTGGGGGTGGGGTATGCGCTGCTGGACCGGACGGTCGCCCACGCCCGGCGGCGGGTGCAGTTCGGGGTGGCCATCGGCTCGTTCCAGGCCGTGAAGCACCGGCTTGCGGACGTGTTCATCGGGCTGGAGTTCGCCAGGCCCCTGCTGTACGGGGCCGCGGTGGCCCTGGCGGGCTGCGGGACCGAGGGGTCGGCGTCGGCCGAGGTGGCCGCGGCCAAGGTCGCCGCGTGCGAGGCCGCGTACGCGGCCGCGCGTACCGCGCTGCAGGTGCACGGGGCGATCGGCTACACCGCGGAGTACGACCTGTCGCTGTGGATCGGCAGGGCGAGGGCGCTGCGGTATGCGTGGGGGGCGCCGTCGGAGTGCAGGGCGCGGGTGTTGGGCGGTTAGGGGCCGTTGTTTCCCGGAGTGCCGTGGGTGCCGTGGGTGCCGTGGGTCGATACCGCCGCCCGGGTATATACCCCATAGGGGTATCAAAAACGAGACTGAACCCCTTGCGGCAGATACACCAGGGGGGTATACATGCATCACGGCGCGATACCCCCTCGGGGTATAACGGACGCACGCAGTCTCGAGGAGCAGTGATGACCACCACGACATCCAGTCCCACCGACACCACGGGTACCGCCCAGGTCGAACTCGCCATCGGTGGTATGACCTGCGCCTCGTGCGCCGCGCGCATAGAGAAGAAGCTCAACCGCATGGATGGCGTGACGGCCACCGTCAACTACGCGACCGAGAAGGCCAAGGTCACCTATCGCACGGACCTCGCGGTGGCCGACCTGGTGGCCACCGTCGAGGCCACCGGCTACACCGCGGCGCCGCCCGCGCCCCGCACACCCGGCGCTCCGGCCGGGCAGGACGAGGCGGCGGAGGAGCTGACCCTGCTCCGGCAGCGGCTGATCACCGCCGTGGTGCTGGCCGTCCCGGTGATCGTGCTGGCCATGGTGCCCGGCTGGCAGTTCGAGTACTGGCAGTGGCTGTCCCTGACCCTGACCGCGCCGGTGGTCACCTATGCGGCCTGGCCCTTCCACCGCGCCGCCGTCACCAATGCCCGCCATGGCGCCGCCACCATGGACACCCTCATCTCGGTGGGCACCTCGGCCGCCTTCCTGTGGTCGGTGTGGGCGCTGTTCTTCGGGGACGCGGGCATGCCGGGCATGACGCACTCCTTCGAGCTGACCATCGCGCGCAGCGACGGGGCGGGCAACATCTATCTGGAGGCGGCGGCCGGGGTGACCGCCTTCATCCTGGCCGGGCGCTATTTCGAGGCCCGTGCCAAGCGCCGGGCCGGGGCCGCGCTCCGGGCGCTGCTGGAGCTGGGCGCCAAGGAGGTGACCGTCCTGCGGGACGGGCGCGAGGTGCTGATCCGCACCGAGGAGCTGGCCGTCGGAGACCGCTTCCTGGTCCGTCCCGGCGAGAAGATCGCCACCGATGGCACGGTCGTCGAGGGCAGCTCGGCCGTGGACGCCTCGATGCTCACCGGTGAGTCCGTCCCGGTGGAGGTCGGGGTCGGCGACGCGGTCACCGGCGCCACCCTCAACGCCGGCGGGCGTCTGGTGGTGGCGGCCACCCGGGTCGGCTCGGACACCCAACTGGCCCGGATGGCACGGCTGGTGGAGGAGGCCCAGAACGGCAAGGCCGCGGCCCAGCGGCTCGCGGACCGGATCTCCGCCGTGTTCGTCCCCGTGGTGATCGCTCTAGCGCTGGGCACCCTCGGTTTCTGGCTCGCCACCGGGGCGGGCCTGACGGCGGCCTTCACCGCCGCCGTGGCGGTACTGATCATCGCCTGCCCCTGCGCGCTGGGGCTGGCCACGCCCACCGCCCTGATGGTCGGCACCGGGCGGGGCGCCCAGCTCGGCATCCTGATCAAGGGGCCCGAGGTGCTGGAGACCACCCGTGGCGTGGACACCATCGTCCTGGACAAGACCGGCACCGTCACCACCGGCCGGATGACCCTGCTCCGGGTGCACCCCGCGGCCGGCACCGATGAGGCCGAAGTGCTGCGGCTGGCAGGCGCGTTGGAGCACTCCTCCGAGCACCCCATCGCACAGGCCGTCGCCGCGGGGGCGGCCGGCCGGGTCGGTCCGCTGCCGGTACCGGAGGACTTCGCCAACCTGCCCGGCCTCGGGGTGCAGGGCATGGTCGAGGGTCACGCGGTGCTGGTGGGGCGGGAGAAGCTGCTCATCGAGTGGGCGATGCGGCTGCCCCGGGAGCTGGCCGAGGCCAAGGCCGGGGCCGAGGCGGCGGGCCGCACCGCGATCGTGGTGGCCTGGGACGGTGCGGCCCGGGCGGTGCTGGAGGTGGCGGACGCGGTCAAGGAGACCAGCCCCGAGGCCGTCCGCCGGCTGCGCGCGCTGGGCCTCACCCCGATCCTGCTGACCGGTGACAACAAGGCCGTCGCCGAGGCGGTGGCCGCCGAGGTCGGCATCGATGAGGTGATCGCCGAGGTGCTGCCGCAGGACAAGGTGGATGTCGTCAAGCGGCTGCAGGCCGAGGGGCGTTCGGTGGCCATGGTCGGCGATGGCGTCAACGACGCCGCGGCCCTCGCCCAGGCCGACCTCGGGCTGGCCATGGGCACCGGCACCGATGCCGCCATCGAGGCCGGTGACCTCACCCTGGTCCGCGGCGACCTGCGGGCGGCGGCCGATGCGATCCGGCTCTCCCGCAGGACCCTGGGGACCATCAAGTCCAACCTCTTCTGGGCCTTCGCCTATAACGTGGCCGCGCTCCCACTGGCCGCCGCCGGCCTGCTCAACCCGATGATCGCCGGGGCCGCGATGGCCTTCTCCTCGGTCTTCGTGGTCGGCAACAGCCTGCGGCTGCGCGGCTTCCGGGCGGCGGACCAGAGTTGAGCGAACGGACGAGTGCGGGGCGGATCCTCGGATCCGCCCCGCACTCGTTGCCGCCGTCCCGGCAGGGCGGTCAGGGCGCCGCGTTGGGATGAGCGGGGAAGGGACAGCGCTGGTTCGGCACTGTCCGTCCGCCGCCGATGAGGTTCACTCTCGCCGTGCCGGGCGGCATGTCGCCGGGGACGACGTTGTTGGCGGCCGTGCAGGCCAACTGGTCGCGAGCGGTCTTGCTGAGGCGGCCGACGTCGACGGGCAACCGGATGTCGACCTCGTTCCGGCCGGTGCTGACAAACACCCCCGAGCCCGGCTTGAACATCAGCTCGGAGTAGTAACCGCGCTGGGTCTCGGCCTCGTTGGGGCCCTTCAGCAACAGCAGCACGGCCTCTTCCGCGGTCACCGGGGCCTTGGCGGGACGGGCCGAACGTGCGATGCCGTCGAAGGCACCGAAGTAGAGCACCGCCTGGTAGGCCCTCGTTCCGGGCCGCTTGACGCCGGTCGCGGGCTGACCGAATTCGATGACATCGGTCGACTCGATGCCGCAGCCCGCCAGGGTGCCCATGAGCAGTGCCGCGATCGCGGCGCTTCGTGCCTTCACGCGTCCTCGCCTCCGGTGCGCAGGGGGAGGTCGACGGTGAACACCGCTCCTCCTTCAGGTCTGTTGGCCACCCGGATGGTCCCGTCGTGCAGGTGCACGTTCTCCAGGGTGATGGCGAGCCCCAGCCCGCTGCCCTCGGAGCGGACCCGGGCGGCGTCCGCCTTGTAGAACCGGTCGAAGACGTGCGGCAGCACCTCGGGGCCGATGCCCTTGCCCCGGTCCGCGACCTCGATCAGCAGCCTCGGGTCCCGGTCGTGCGGTGCGACGCGCACCGAGACGCGCACGGGCTCGCCGCCGTGCCGCAGGGCGTTGCCGACGAGGTTGGCGACCACGACGTCGATGCGGCGGGTGTCCAGCCGGGCCCGTACGCCCTCGGGCAGGTCGGCCTCGGCCTTGTCCTGCCAGCCGCGCGCCTGGAGGGTCTTGCGCACGGTCTCGGCGACGTCGACCTCGTCGAGGAGCAGGGCGGCGGCGCCCGCGTCGAAGCGGGAGATCTCCATCAGGTCCTCGACCATCCGGGCGAGCTTGACGGTCTCCTCGCTGATCAGGCGCACGGCGTAGGCGGTGTCGGGGTCGAGCCCGGCGGCGTCCTCGTCGAGGACATCGGCGACGGCGGTCATCGCGGCCAGCGGGGTGCGCAGCTCGTGGGAGACATCGGCGGCGAAGCGCCGGGAGTTGGCCTCCATGCGGCGCAGCTCGGCAACGTTCTTCTCCAGGGCGGCGGCCATGCCGTTGAACGTCCGGGAGAGTTCGGCGAGTTCATCGCGTCCGGCCACCTCGAGCCGGGTGTCCAGGGCGCCCTCGGTGATGCGCTGGGTGCCGCGGCGCAGGGCGCGGACCGGCCGCAGCACGCCGCGGGCGGCGAGCAGGGCCGGGATCACGGCGAAGGCGACGGCGGGCAGCGCTCCCTGCTGGGCGGCGTCGACCAGGGCCTGGACGTTGGCCTCGTCCTCGCGGAGCGGCACCTGGGCGAAGACCTTGAGGCCGGACATTCCGGTGTCGTTGCTGTAGGTGACGGGCAGGCCGATGGCGAGCCAGGGCTTGCCGTCCTTGTCGATGCGCTGGATGGCGGGGATGCCGGCCTTGACCTTCTCGGCCACCCCGTCCGGGATGCCCGGGCCCACCGGGACGGCGGGCACAAGGGGCCCGTCCTGGTAGCGGGCGTAGAAGATCCAGTGCTGGGTGACGCCGGCCCGGGCGAGTCTCTGGGTGAATTTCACGAGGTCCTCGCGCTTGGGAGGCGAAGGGAGGTCGGGGGCCTGCGAGTTGACCTGGCTGCGCAGGGTCTCCACGGCGGCGTCCTGGGTGTGCTTGAGGATCGCCGTGCGTGCGGAGCGGAAGGTCAGCCCCGCTGTGATGAATGCGCTCAGCGCGGCCACCAGCAGGAAGGCCACCACGAGCCGGGCTCGCAGGCCACGTACCAGGGTGAGCGGGGCGAAGCGGCGGGACCGGATCACCGGCTCGCTCACAGCGGCCCGAACCGGTAGCCGAAGCCGCGCACGGTCTGGATGTAGCGGGGGGTGCGGGAGGAGTCCTCGACCTTGATCCGCAGCCGCATGACACAGGCGTCCACCAGCCGGGCGTCGCCGTGGTAGCTGTGCTCCCACACCTGCTCCAGGAGCTGCTGGCGGCTGAAGACCCGGCCGGGGGTGGCGGACAGGTGGAGCAGCAGCTTCATCTCGGAGGGGGCGAGCGTGAGGTCCTGGCCGTGCTTGGCCACCAGCAGTCCGGAGCGGTCGATGGCCAGGTCGCCATGGGTTTCGGCGGCCAGGGGTGCCGGGGCCGCCTCGGCGCCGTCGACCGGGGCGGCGCGGCGCAGCACGGCGCGGATGCGGGCCTCGAGGACCTCGCCCCGGGCGGGCTTGACGATGTAGTCGTCGGCGCCGGCCTCCAGGCCGAGGACCACGTCTATGTCGTCGCCGCGCGCGGTGAGCATGATGATCGGGATCTGCTGGGTGGCGCGGATGCGGCGGCAGACCTCGAAGCCGCTCACATCGGGGAGCATCAGGTCCAGCAGGACGAGGTCGGGCCGGAAGGCGCCGAGCGCGGCGAGCCCGGCCTCGCCGGTCGCCGCGGCCTCGACATCGTGGCCGCGGCGGCGCAGGGTGAGGGTGACCCCTTCCCTGACGGCCCGGTCGTCCTCGATCAGAAGCACGCGTGACATACGGACAGTATCGATCGGCTAAGCACATGATTGCGCCATCCATCTGTCGCCTGCCAGAACTGTCACCGATTCCTCATAAACCCCATGTGCCCACCCGGGCCCGGGGCGGCCGAGGATAATGACCGGCACCGCTTGTCCGTACCCCGTCAATCTGGACCGGAGGTCGACGTGAGTGCCACCCATGAGGTCTTCAACCAAGCCCCACCCCTGACCGGCTTCACCACCACCGACGACCCGGCGCTGCTGGAGGCCCTGCGCCGGGACGGCGGCGGCTGGGGCGAGACACAGGTGCGCGAGCTCGGGGCCCGGGCCGGTTCGCCGGAGGTGCAGGACTGGGCGCGGATGGCCGAGGCCAACCCGCCGGTGCTGCGCACCCACGACCGGTACGGCCACCGGATCGACGAGGTCGACTTCCACCCCGCCTGGCACCAGCTGATGACCGCGGCCGTGGAGAGCGGACAGCACGCCGCCCCCTGGGCCGAGGCCCGCCCCGGCGCCCACCTGGTGCGCGCGGCGAAGTTCTACGCCTGGGCACAGGCCGAGCCCGGGCACGGCTGCCCCATCTCCATGACCTATGCCGCCGTGCCCGCGCTGCGCGCCCAGCCCGAGCTGGCCACCGCCTATGAGCCGCTGCTCGCATCCCGCAGCTACGACTACGGACTGCGCCCGCCGCTCGGCAAGCGGGGTCTGATCGCGGGGATGTCGATGACGGAGAAACAGGGCGGCTCGGACGTCCGGGCCAACACCACGACGGCCGAGCCGGCGGGCGACGGCTCGTATGTGATCACCGGGCACAAGTGGTTCACCTCCGCGCCGATGAGCGATCTGTTCCTGGTGCTGGCCCAGGCAACGGAGGGGCTGACCTGTTTCCTGATGCCCCGGGTGCTGCCCGATGGCACCCGCAACGCCATGCGGCTGCAGCGGCTCAAGGACAAGCTCGGCAACCGCTCCAACGCCTCGGCGGAGATCGAGTACGAGCGGGCCGTCGCCTGGCCGGTGGGCGAGCCGGGGCGCGGGGTGCGCACCATCGTGGAGATGGTCAACATGACCCGGCTCGACTGCGTCCTCGGCTCGGCGGCCGGGATGCGGGCCGGGCTGCGCCAGGCCCTGCACCACACCGCACACCGGCGGGCGTTCGGCGCGGAGCTGATCGACCAGCCGCTGATGCGCAATGTCCTGGCGGACCTCGCCGTGGAATCCGAGGCGGCGACGGTGCTGGCGATGCGGCTCGCGGCGGCGCTGGACCGGTCCGAGGAAGGGGACGCCGCGGAGGGGGCGCTGCGGCGGCTGGGGCTGGCGGCGGGCAAGTACTGGGTGTGCAAGCGCGGCAGCGCGCACGCCGCCGAGGCACTGGAGTGCCTGGGCGGCAACGGCTATGTCGAGGAGTCCGGCATGCCCCGCCTCTACCGGGAGGCGCCGCTGCTGTCCATCTGGGAGGGCTCGGGCAATGTCGCGGCGCTGGACGTGCTGCGCGCGCTGACCAGGGAACCGGCCGCGCTGGACGCCTACTTCGCCGAGGTCGGGGCGGCCGCCGGGGCGGACGCCCGGCTCGACGCCGCGGCCGCCCGGGTACGGGAACTGCTGGGCACCCTCGGCGAACCGCACCGCGCCCAGCTGCTCGCCCGCCGGCTCGCCGAGCAGCTCACCCTCGTCCTGCAGGGCAGCCTGCTGGTGCGGCACAGCATCCCAGCCGTCGCCGACGCCTTCTGCGCCTCCCGGCTCGGCGGTGACTGGGGACAGGCATTCGGCACCCTGCCGCCCGGTACGGACCTGGGGCCCATCCTCGAACGGGCGTCAGAGAAGGACTCGCGGTAAACCTCGCGACCGCCCACCGGCCGATTTTCATCCCATCGGCGGAATCCGCCCGGAGTGCCGGGTAGCGGCGGAAGGGGCACCGCACCATCTCCGTCGTGAGCGGATGGCTTCGAGCGGGACGAGCGGTGGGTGTGGCCCTGGTGGCCGTGCTGGCGACGGCGGGAGCCGGTCCGGCCGACGGGCCCCCCACCGCTCCTCCCCCGGCCACCGTCCGGATCCGGGGCGGGGCGGGATCCATGGAGGCCGGCACCGGGACCCCGGACCCCGGTGCCCCACTGACCGGCTTCGGACCGGGGTGCCTCACCGCCCGTTCCCGCTCCGGGGACGACGCCGCCATGGCCATCCTCTGCCGGTGGCCCACCCCCTCGCCCACCCCGGCACCCCCGCCGCCCCCGCGCCTGCCGCCACCGGCGAAGCCGTCCCCCGGGCCGGTACCGCCGAAGCCCGGGCCGCCGAAGCCCGGGCCGCACCGGCCTGCACCACACCGGCCCGCACCGCACCGCGTCCCGCAGCCCCCGCCGCCCGGGCCCAGCAGCCCGGCGCCGTCCCCCACCCCGCCGCCCCCGCCCGGCCCCCGCCCGCTGCGCACCTACCACCAGGCCGCCGGCAAACCGCCCCGGGGCGGGTCCTCGCTGGTGACGCTCACCCTGCTGCTCACCGCCCCGGCCGTGCTCGCCGCCGCCATGCTGCGCCCGCGCTCCGGCGGCGGGCGCGGCGGCCGTTGACCCCGCACCGCACCGCCCGACTCCCGGAGGTTCCCCCTTGTCCGAGTGGCTGGTTCTGGCCCTTGCGATGGCCGCCGCGATCGCCGTCGTGCTGAGCATCACCGTGCTCAGGGAGCGCAGGCGCGGCAAGGACGACGACCCCTCCCAAACCCCCGATGTGATCGAGTACATGACGATGATGGTCGGCGTGGTCTATGCCATCGTGCTGGGCCTGGCCATCGCCGGCGTCTGGGAGGCACGCAATGCCGCGCAGACCACGGTGCTGGCCGAGGCCCAGGCCCTGCACGAGGTCTCCGAGCGGGTCCAGGCGTACGCGCCCGAGGCCCGCGACCGCACCCGCCAGGACGTCCACACCTATGTGAGTTATGTGGTGCACCGGGAGTGGCCCGTGATGCTCGAGCAGCAGCACCTCACCGACCAGGGCGCCCAACTGCTGGACCGGGTACGGGCGGACGTCACCTCCTACACCCCGCGCAACGACCATGAGAGCCAGTCGTACCAGCCGCTGCTGGACCAGGTGGGCGCGGCCAACGCCGCCCGCAACGCCCGGGCGCAGAACGCCGACGACACCATGCCCGGCGTGGTGTGGTTCGGGCTGATCGGCGGGGCGCTGGTCGCGGTGGGGCTGATCTTCACCCTGCAGATCCGGCGCTCGCCGCGGGAGCTGCTGCTGGCCGGGCTCTACAGTGCGCTGATCGCCTTCCTGCTCTTCCTCATCTGGGACTTCAACTCACCCTTCGGCCATGAAGCCGCCGCCGCCACCGGCCCGTTCACCGAGCTGTTCGCCAGCTGACCGGCAGGTGCTTGAGGCCGTTCTGGAGGTTGGAGGTCAGCCGGACGGCCTCGCCCGCACGCTCCAGACCGGGCAGCCGGTCCAGCGCGGCCCGCAGCATGGCCCGCAGCTGGGTGCGCGCGAGATGGGCCCCCAGGCAGAGGTGCGGGCCGAAGCCGAAGCTGACGTGGTCGTTGGGCGTGCGGGTGATGTCGAAGCGGTCCGGGTCGGGGAAGACCCGCTCGTCCCGGTTGGCGGAGGCGTGGTAGACGACGACCTTCTCGCCGCGCCGGATGCGCCGGCCCGCGAGCTCGGTGTCCCGGGTGGCGGTGCGCCTGAAGTCCATGACGGGCGGCCAGTACCGCAGCACCTCCTCCACCGCCGAGGCCGTCAGCTCCCTTCGCTCCCGCAGCATCGCGCACTGCTCCGGGTGGTCGAGGAGGGTCAGCAGCCCGCCGGGGATGCCATTGCGCAGTGTCTCGTTCCCGGCCACCGCAAAGAGGAAGAACATGTTCTCGAACTCCTCGCGGGTCAGTCCCGCGGCACCCATCCGCGCCAGCACGCTCCCCGGCCGGGGCCGGCCGGCCAGCGCATGCGCATAGGCGAACATGTCGGGCAGCGCCGCCCGGGAGCGCGGATTGAGCGGGGCACCGTCGGGCCGGGTGAGCGAGGCCGGGCGCAGGGCGAGGGCGGCGCGGCCGAGGGGGCTCAGCGAGGCGGGGTCGGCGGTGCTCGTCCCCGCGTGGTCCGGGTCCTGGTAGCCGATGATCCGGTTCGACCAGTCGAAGAGCAGCCGCCGGTCCTCCTCCGGCACGCCCAGGACATGCGCGAGGGTCCACACCGGCAGATCCGCGGCGAGCTCCACGAAGTCCGCCTCGCCCCGGTCCACCACCGCGTCGATGAGCGCGTTCGCCCGGGTCTCGATGACCTGTTCAAGCTCCCGCACCGCGCGCGGGGTGAAGGCCGCGGCGACGATGCGGCGCAGCCGGAGCTGGGCGGGCGGGTCCTGATTGAGCATCATCGCCCGGACGAACTCCAGGTCCTCCGCACTGTCCGGGTCCCGGAGCTGGGTGGCGCCCAGGTGCGAGGAGAAGACCTCGGGACCGCGCAGCACCCGCTTGACGTCGGCGTGCCGGAAGACCGCCCAGTAGCCGGGGCCGGCGGGCCAGGAACCGACGGCGGGCTCCGGCACCCGGCACACGGGGCTGCGCTCGCGCAGCTCCCGGAACAGGTCGTAGGGGACGCCCCGGGCGTAGGTCTCGGGGTCGAACACGGCAGCGGTCGCCTCGGGTGCTCTCACGCCCGGACCGTACGTCCCCCTCCGGCGTCCGCGTCAAGGGGGTGGCCCACGCCTCGGCGCTCCGCGCGTTCCCGGGGTGACCGGTTCCGGCCCCCCGCACATCCGGGTCGAGTGCCGGGCGGCCTTTGGGGGTACAGGGCAATGGGGAATTCGACAGAAGGGCGCCGAGCGTGACCGACGAAAGCAAGGCCTACGGCGAGGGCTCCACCCGAACGGTCGGTGAGGACGAGGCCGAGGCCCTGGTGCGTGGCATCTGTTTCAAGACCGGCCCACCCCGCCTTCTCGGGGTCGAACTGGAATGGCTCGTCCACGATCTGCGCGACCCCGTCCGTCCCGTGGATCCGTCCCGGCTGGCGGCCGCCGCCGACCGCCTGCACGCACTGCCGCTGCGTTCCCTGCTCACCGTGGAGCCCGGCGGCCAGATCGAATTCAGCTCACAGCCCGCCGACTCCCTCACCGCCTGTGTGACGGACGTCGCCGCCGATCTCTCCCTGGCCCGCGCCGAACTGCGTGACCTCGGGCTCTTCCTCGCCGGCTATGGCAAGGAGCCCTGGTTCCAGCCGGGCCGCATCGTGGCCACCCCCCGCTACAACGCGATGGAGATCTACTACGACCGGTGGAACGGAGCCGGGCGCACCATCATGTGCCGGACCGCCTCCGTCCAGGTCTGCGTCGACGCCGGGCACGAGGGCCCCGGCCCGCTCGGCTACGGCCGCCGCTGGCGGCTGGCCCACCTGCTGGGCGCCGTGCTGGCCGCCGCGTTCGCCAACTCCCCGCTGCACCTGGGCAAGCCCACCGGCTGGCGGTCCACCCGCCAGGCCACCTATGCGCAGATGGACCCCGGGCGCACCCTCGCCCCGGCGGAGGACCTCGAGCCCCGCACGGCCTGGACGGAGTACGCCCTGGACGCGCAGGTGATGTTCATCCGCAGCGAACGGGAGCCCTGGCAGCCCATGGAGGGGCTGGTGCTGCGCGACTGGCTGCGCACCGGCCGGCCGCGGCCCGTCACCATCGGCGACATCAGCTACCACCTGACCACGCTGTTCCCGCCCATCCGGCCACGCGGCCACCTGGAACTGCGCATGATCGACGCGCAGCCCGGGGAGGACGGCTGGCTGGTGCCGCTCGCGGTGACCGCCGCACTCTTCGACGACCCGGCGGCCTCGGAGACCGCCTACCGTGCGGTCAAGGCTCTCGCCGACACGGCCGGGAGGGAGCCGACCCCCCGCAATCCGCTGTGGCGCAAGGCGGCCCGGCACGGCCTGTCCGACCCCGAGCTGTACGCCGCGGCCGTCACCTGCTTCGCGGCGGCCCGCGAGGCACTCCCCCGGCTGGGTGCCCCGTCCCGCGTCCTGGACGCCGTCGACGAGTTCACCGCGCGCTATGTGGGCCGGGGCCGGTGTCCCGCCGACGACCTGCTGGACCGGGTCAACGGCCGCGGCACCGTCGAGGGGTGCCCCTCGTGACCGCCCCCGGCCGGGACCCCGGCGCCCTCCGGCAGCGCGCCGCCGACGCCCTGCGCACCGCCCGGGAGCGCACCGGGCTGCTCACCGACTGCGTGGACGAGCGTGAACTCACCGCCCAGCACTCGCCGTTGATGTCCCCGCTGGTGTGGGACCTGGCGCACATCGGCAACCAGGAGGAGCTGTGGCTGCTGCGCGCCGCGGGCGGCCGGCCGGCGCTGCGCCCCGAACTGGACTCGCTCTACGACGCCTTCCGGCATCCGCGCGCCGAGCGGCCCTCGCTTCCCCTGCTGTCGCCGAAGGAGGCCCGCGGCTATGCCGCGGACGTCCGCGGCCGGGCCCTGGACGTCCTGCACGGCGCCCCCCTGGAGGGCGGCGGGCCGCTGCTCGAGGCGGGCTTCGCCTTCGGCATGATCGCGCAGCATGAGCAGCAGCACGACGAGACCATGCTCATCACTCACCAGCTGCGCAGCGGCCCCGCCGTCCTCACCGCTCCCGAACCGCCGCCGGCCGGACCGGAGGCGGCCCTGCTGCCCTCGGAAGTCCGCATCGAGGGCGGCCCGTTCACCATGGGCACCTCGGCCGAGCCATGGGCCCTGGACAATGAGCGGCCCGCCCATGAGCGCTTCGTACCCGCCTTCCACATCGACACGCTGCCGGTGAGCAATGGCGCGTATCTGCGCTTCATCGAGGACGGCGGCTATGCCGACCCGCGCTGGTGGCATCCCGCGGGCCGGGAGCAGGTGCGCCGCCACCAACTGGCCACCCCGCTGTTCTGGTACCGCGAGGGCGGCACCTGGCTGCGGCGGCGGTTCGGGGTGGTGGAGCCCGTACCGCCCGAGGAACCGGTGCTGCACGTGAGCTGGTACGAGGCCGCGGCCTACGCCGCATGGGCGGGGCGGCGGCTGCCCACCGAGGCCGAGTGGGAGAAGGCGGCCCGCCACGATCCGGTCTCGGGCCGCTCCCGCCGCTACCCCTGGGGCGACGAGGATCCCACCCCCGAGCATGCCAACCTCGGCCAGCGCCATCTGCGCCCGGCCCCGGTCGGCGGCTACTCCAAGGGGGAATCCCCGCTGGGGGTACGGCAGTTGATCGGCGACACCTGGGAGTGGACGTCGAGCGACTTCCTGCCCTACCCCGGCTTCCGGGCCTTCCCCTACCGCGAGTACTCCGAGGTGTTCTTCGGCACCGCCCACAAGGTGCTGCGCGGCGGCTCGTTCGCCGTGGACCCGGTCGCCTGCCGGGGCACCTTCCGCAACTGGGATCTGCCGGTCCGCCGGCAGATCTTCGCCGGCTTCCGCACCGCCCGCGACGCGGAGAGCGGCTGATGTGCCGGCACCTCGCCGTGCTGGGGCCGGACTCCCCCCTGCACGAGAGCGTCGTCACGCCACCGCACTCCCTGGTCCGCCAGTCCTGGGCACCGCGCCGGCAGCGGTACGGCACGGTCAACGCGGACGGCTTCGGCATCGGCTGGTACGCGCCGGAGGACCCGCTGCCCGCCCGCTACCGGCGGGCCGGACCGATCTGGGCCGACGAGTCGTTCGCCCATCTCGCCCGGGTGATCCGGACCCGGGCCCTGCTCGCCTCGATCCGGGACGCCACCCTGCCGGGTGCGGACGGCGAGGCGGCCACCGCCCCCTTCACCACCGGCCCCTGGCTGTTCAGCCACAACGGGGCGCTGACCGGCTGGCCGGACTCCGCCGCCGCACTCACCACCCTGCTGCCGCCGGGCGCACTGCTGCGGCTGGAGGCGCGCTGCGACTCCGCCTTCGTCTGGGCACTGGTCCGGCACCGGCTGCTCGGCGGTGACCCCCTAGGGCGGGCCCTGGCGGGCGCCGTCACCACACTGGACCAGGCGGCACCCGGCTCCCGGCTGAATCTGCTGCTCACCGACGGCGCCGCCATCGCCGCCACCTCCTGGGGGGACACCCTCTGGTACCTCGCAGACCCGCCGGGCCGGATCGTCGTGGCCTCGGAGCCATACGACGACGATCCACGCTGGACCGAGGTCCCCGACCGCACCCTCCTCACCGCCGACCGCACCGACGTCACCCTGTCCCCCCTGCGCTGAGCCCTCGCTTCCGCAAGAAGCCTCGCGCATCCGCTCAAGGAGCGCCGTTCGTGAGCCCGTTCGCACTCTCCCGCACCCTCCCGCTCGACGCGACCGCCGCCGCCCTGCGCGCGGACGTCGCCGAAGGACTGACCCGCTCCCCCAAGGAGCTCCCCCCGAAGTGGTTCTACGACGCGCACGGCAGCGAGCTGTTCGACGCGATCACCCTGCTGCCCGAGTACTACCCGACCCGCGCCGAGCGCGAGATCCTCGTCGCCCACGCCGCCGACATCGCCCGCGCCACCGGCGCCCGCACCCTCGTCGAGCTGGGCTCGGGTTCCTCCGACAAGACCCGCCACCTCATCCGCGCCCTCCCCGCGCTCGACCACTACGTCCCCGTGGACGTCAGCGAAACCGCCCTGCGCGGCGCGGCCGGCACCCTGCTCGCCGAGCATCCGGCGCTCACCGTGCACGCCCTGGTCGCCGACTTCCAGTACGGACTGGCCCTGCCCGACACCCCCGGGCCACGCCTGCTGGCCTTCCTCGGCGGCACCATCGGCAATCTGCGGCCCGCCGAACGGGCCGGCTTCCTCGCCGGGCTGCGCTCCGAACTCGCCCCGGGGGACGCCCTGTTGCTGGGCACCGACCTGGTCAAGGACGAGCGGGTGCTGGTCGCCGCCTATGACGACGCCCAGGGTGTCACGGCCGCCTTCAACAAAAACGTCCTCTCCGTCATCAACCGCGAACTCGGCGCCGATTTCGACCCGGCGGACTTCGACCATGTCGCCCTCTGGAACGCCCGCGAGGAGTGGATCGAGATGCGGCTGCGCGCCCGCGGGCCGGTGGTGGCGAAGATCCAGGCGCTCGACCTCGCGGTCCACTTCGAGGCGGGCGAGGAGCTGCGCACCGAGGTGTCCGCGAAGTTCCGGCGGCACGGCGTGCGGGACGAACTGGCGGCGGCCGGGTTCGGGCTGACCCACTGGTGGACGGACGCGCAGGGACGATTCGCCTTGTCCCTGGCCGCGCCGGTTAACCTCCCGGCGTGAACGAAGAAAAGGAACAGAAGAACTCCGCCCTCCCGTCCGGCTTCGAACGCGGCACGGACGGCCCCAAGGTCATCGTCGTCGGCGTCGACGGCTCCGACACCTCCTGGCGCGCCACGGCCTACGCGGCGGGCCTGGCCCGTCGGCAGCACGCCCTGCTCGCCCTCGTCTACATCCAGCCGATAGTGGCCGGTGGTGTGGCCGTCGGCGCCCCCATGGCGGAGGTGACCGAGGAAGTCGCCCAGGAACTGCTCGCCGAGATCCGTGACACCGCGGAACGGCTGCGCGGCGTCTTCGACATCCGCTGGGAGTTCCACACCTTCCGCGGCGACCCCTACACGGGCCTGGTGCGGACCGCCGACAAGCTCAAGGCCGACGCCGTCATCGTCGGTGCCTCCGAGCAGGCGGGCCACCGACTCATCGGCTCGGTGGCGGTCCGGCTGGTGAAGGCGGGCCGGTGGCCGGTGACGGTGGTGCCGTAGAGCGGGCCGGGTGGGACAACTGCCCTGCGGAAGGATACGGTCCGCGCCGCTCCGCACATAGCATCGCCCCCATGAGCGAACACGAAGCGAGCGCCCCCGAGCGGGAAGCGAGCGCCCCCGCAAACCTCCGGGTGTCCGACCAGGAACGCGACCAGGCCGTCAAAAAGCTCCAACAGGCCGTCGAGCACGGCCTGCTGACCCTGGACGAGTTCACGGGGCGGACCGGCCAGGCCCTGGTCGCCCGGCATCGGGGAGATCTCGACTCGCTGCTGAACGACCTGCCCACCGCATCACCCACGGTCCGCGAGGCCACGGTGCTGACCCTGGAAACGGTCCACGGCCGGGTGCGGCACCGGGGTCCGTGGACCGTACCGCCCGTGGTCCGCGTCCGCTGCCACACCGGGAGCGTCCTGGTCGACTTCACCCAGGCGTCCTGCTCCCACTCCGAGGTGCTGCTGGAAGCCGTCTCCACCCGGTCCGGTTCGATCATCGCGGTGGTACCCCGCGGCTGGCTGGTGCGGATGGAGTCGGTCAGCACGGGTTCCGGCCAGGTGAAGAACAAGACCGAGGGCGTCCATGACGGCACCGGGCCGGTGCTGAGGGTCTTCGCCCAGACCGTCTCGGGCACCGTGAAGATCCGCCATCCACGCTGAACCGAACGCCGGAGGGGTCTTGGTGCACCGCTGGTGACCGGTCCCCCGGACGCCACGCCTCCCGCGCGCGTCCGCGGCCGTTGAGGCACCGTGGAGAGGGGCTCCGGCGAGAGGGAGAGGCATGTCCGACCACACCTACCGGGTGACCGAGATCGTCGGTTCCTCGGGCGAGAGCCTGGACGCGGCGATCCGCAATGGCATCGGCCGCGCCGCGAAGACCCTGCGGGAGCTCGACTGGTTCGAGGTGACCCAGGTCCGTGGCCACCTGGAGAACGGCTCCATCGCGCACTACCAGGTGGGCCTCAAGGTGGGCTTCCGGCTGGAGGACGCGGAGTAGGCCGTGCTTCTCCGGGAGCGGTGACCGGTTGTGCCCGATCAGCAGCAACGTCCCCAGCTCGTCCGGGACTTCGCGGACGGCCTCCAGCAGCTCGGGAACGCCCGCCCGGTACAGGCGGGGATCGTGGCGTACCGGCGGCGGGGTGCCCAGCTGGGCGGCGGCCAGCTCCCAGGTCCGGCGGGTGCGCCGGGCGGTGGAGCACAGCACGAGATCGGGCAGGCAGTCGGCCTCGCACAGCCGGCGCCGGGGCCGCGCCGTCATCTCGTCACCGGTCCATGCCCGGCCACCCGGCCGACCTCGCACGCGACATCGAGCGCGAGAACGCGGTCCAGATAGCCGAACGTCTCGAACTTGGACCCATCGGGCAGGCCGGTGTCCTCCTCGAGCCGGCGGAAGGCATCCAGCGCAGCCGGAACGCCCAGATTCTCCATCAGTCCCTCCATGGCCCGGCCCAGGATCTCGGCGCACATCGGCTTCGAGGGCGCCTGCGCCCAGCCGGCCACCAGGCGCCGCCACCGCAGCAAGGTCCGCTGCGCTCCGGCGAGTTCGCCCTGGGTGAGACCGACGGGCTCCTGGTAGGGATGCCCCAGCAGGGCCAGCCGCAACGCCAGCGGATCCAGCCCCACGGGCCCCGGCTGATCGTAGGGCCGCACCGCCCCGACCCCGACGACAACCGCCGCCCCGGACGCCTCCCGCCCGGCCGTGATGTACACATCACCCGGACCGCCCAGAGCCCCGGCGACCGCCTCCGGAGCGCCGGCCGCCGCGGGCGGGCGCATGCCCAGGACCGCCGCCCGCTCCTCCAGGGCTTCCGCCCCGGGCCCGGGGTGGACGACCCCCAGCAGCGCCTGCCCGCCATACAGCTCCGCGGTCCGCACGAGGACGTCGGCCACCAGGCGCACCCGAAGGTCCGACGGCTCCCCGGACCTGTCTTGCGCCGCTCGGACAACGACCCGGAGCGGACGCCGGTACCCGGGCTCGACCTCCACCTCCCGCCGCGTCCGGGCATCGACGAGGCGCAGGACCGCCGCGGGTTCCGGCCGATCCATCGGCAGTACGCGCAGACCGCCCGTTCCAGACATCCGGTGAGCCTTTCGTCCGCCGATCTCTCCAGTCTCCCGCCCCCGGCAAGGATCGACAACCGTACCGGGCGGGCCCCCCTTCGTTGCTAGCCTTCTCCGTGACCCGGCCGACGACGACCCCCGGGATGACCATGACCTCAACGCCTGTGCCCGGCTACGCCTTCGACAACGAGAACGAGCACGCCGCCGAGCAACACCGTTGCCTGGCCGCCGCGTACGACCCCTTCACCACCTCCCGGCTGTCCCGGCTCCCCATCGCCCCGGGAAAACACTGTCTGGAGGTGGGAGCGGGCGGCGGCAGCGTCGCCCGCTGGCTGGCCGAGCGGGTGGCCCCGACGGGCTCGGTACTGGCCACGGACATCAAGCCCCGGCCCATCCCCGCCGCGCCGGGGCTGCGGGTCCGCACCCATGACATCACCACCGATCCGCTCCCCGAGGGCGCGTTCGATGTCATCCACGCGCGCCTGGTCCTGCTGCACCTCCCCGAGCGCATCGATGTGCTCCGACGCCTGGTGGCGGCGCTCAGCCCGGGAGGCTGGCTCCAGCTCGACGAATTCGACGAGACCACCTATGGCCCGCTGATCCCTCTGGGTTCCTCCGGCACCGCCGCCGAGACCGCCTACCGCACCTACCTCGAAGCCAAACTCCGCGTCCTGCGATCCGTCGGCGTCGATCTCCCCTGGGGCCGCACCGCGGCCACGGCCATGCACCGGGCGGGCCTCGTCCACATCGACGCCCAGCCCGATGTCCAGCAGTGGCGCGCCGGTTCACCGGGAACGGCCCTGCAGATCCACAACACCCGGCACCTGCGCGACCGGTTTCTCGCCGTCGGCATGACAGAGCGTCAGCTGGAGGCGGCGCGTTCCGTCATGAACCACCCCGACTTCCTGGCCGGTTCATGCCTGATGTACTCGGTGCAGGGGCAGCGGCCCGGGCCCTGACCCTATGACGGGTCCGCCGACGCACAGGACTTCTCGATCGCGTCCACCAGGATCGTGCAGGCGGTGTCGACCACGTCCTCGGTGACATTGAGCGGCGGCAGCATCCGTACCACGCAGTCCTCGCGGCCCCCGAGCTCGACGATCAGGCCGTGCCGCAGGGCGTACTGCTGGACGGCGGCGGCGAGTCGGGAGGCGGGGCGGCCGTCGGCGGGTGAGGCCAGTTCGATGCCCCACATCAGGCCGAGCCCACGGGCCTCGCGCACCCAGGGGCAGTCGGTCAGCTCGGCGAGCCTGCGCTCGATCTGGGCGCCGCGGGAGCGGACGTTGGCGAGGATGTCCTCGTCGTGGAAGATGCGGACGGTCTCGGTGCCGGCGGCAAAGGCGAGTTGGTTGCCGCGGAAGGTGCCGGTGTGGGCTCCCGGGGCCCATAGGTCCAGCCGGCGGTCGTAGATGATCAGCGCGACGGGGGTGCCGATGCCGCTGAGCGCCTTGGAGGCGACGATGACATCGGGCTCGATGCCGTACTGCTCAAAGGCGAACCAGGTGCCGGTGCGACCGCAGCCGGTCTGGACCTCGTCCACGATCAGGGGGATGTCGAGCCGACGGGTCAACTCCCTTACCCGGGTGACGAATTCCTGACGGGCGGGGATGACACCGCCTTCGCCCTGGACGAGTTCCATGACCACGGCGGCCGGTTTGGGTACGCCGCCGTTGCCGTCGAGCAGGGAACGTTCCAGGAACGCCACGCAGTTGGTCCGGCAGCTGTCGGGCGACAGGGCCAGCGGGCAGCGGCCGCAGTAGGAGTACGGGAAGAAGTGGGTGCCGGGCATGCCATTGGGCACCGGCTGTTTCTGGGCGACCAGTCCGGTGAGCGCCATGGCGGCATGGCTGCTGCCGTGGAAGGCGCCCTGGAAGGAGACGATGTCGCCGCGTCCGGTGGCGGTCTTGCACAGCTTGACGGCGGCATCGACCGCGTTGGCGCCGGTGGGGCCGCACAGGTGGATCTTCATGCGGTCGCGCAGCGCCGGTGGCAGCATCGACAGCTGGGCTTCGATGAAGGCGTCCTTGGCCGGGGTGGGAAAGTCCAGGCCATGGGTGAGCCCGGTGAGCTGGTGGGTCACCGCGGCCACCAGGGCGGGGTGGTTGTGGCCGAGCGAGAGCACCCCGGCGCCGGCCAGGAAGTCGATGAAGACATTGCCGTCCAGGTCCCTGACCCAGGGGCCGGAGCCCTCCGCCATGGCGATGGGCAGCCGGCGCGGGTAGGTGCGGGCGTTGGATTCCCACTGCTGCTGGCGGTCCAGCAACAGGGCCGAGCGGGGGCCGGGCAGTTCGCCGTGGACCTGGGGGCCATGCCAGATGCTGGTGGCGATGGCGGCCGACTGGGCTGTCATGGTTCAACTCCGGGTGTGGCGGAAGGAGGCGCTGGAAGGGAGTGACGGACGAGGCGGTGCGGGTCAGCAGGGGCGGGCGGGGATGCCGCGCCAGCGGGTCCGGGCGGGCAGGTTTTCGCCCTTCATGACCAGGGAGAGGGCATCGAGCGAGGCGTCGGCGCCCACCCGTGCGTCGTAGAGGACGACACAGCGGGTGCCCACCGAACAGCCCGCGTCCACGCGGACCTTGGACATCTTCATCACCCGGTCCTCGAACAGATGGGTCTGCAGCGAGGTCGCCTCGCCGACGGCCGCGTCATCGCCGACTTCGACCAGGTCGAACTCGGTGAGGTAGGTGGTGTTCAGCCAGGTGCGCCGTCCGATGCGGGCGCCGAACAGGCGCAGCACGGGGGCGACCCAGGGGCTGCCGGTGAGGACGTTCAGCAGGGAGGGGACGACCAGGTTCTCGAACAGCCCGGTGATCAGCTCGGTGCGGCGTACCCAGATGCTCCACAGTGGTTCGGTGCGGGCCCGATAGCGGCCGATGACCAGCCATTTGAGCGCCACGACCACCAGGGTGGAGGCGAGCGCGGAGGCGAGCAGCAGTGCGGGGGCCAGGGCGAGCAGGGCGAGCGGCGGCATGCTGCGGGCGACGGACAGCATCGCATACAGCAGGCCCAGCAGGCTCAGTCCGCCGATGGTGGCGGGCAGGGTGACGCGGAAGTACTCGATGACCAGCCGGGCGGCGATCAGCCCCCGGGTGGGGGCATAGGTGTACTTGGCCGGGAAGTTCTGGCTGTCCTCCCGGCGGGGCAGGAACAGGGCGGGCGAGCCCAGCCAGGTGGTCTCGGCCTCGATCGATCCGGCCGGTGCCACCGAGTGCACACCCAGCAGGCTGTTGTCGCCGAGCCGGGAGGAGCCCGGCACCAGGGCGCCATTGCCGACGAAACTGCGGTTGCCGACCGTGGCCGGGGCGAGGGCGAACTGCCCGCGGTGGAAGACCGCCGGGGCGACGACCGCGATATCGGCGACAAAGCTGCGCTCGCCGATCTCCAGCAGCTCGGGGTCGACAAAGCTCACGGTCGCCACCTCGGCCCAGCGGCCGGTGCGGGCGCCCAAGGCCCGGAGGAAGGGCACCAGATAGAGGGTGGAGTAGAGGGCGTGGGTGGCGGTCAGGCTGAGTGTCATCATGCCGTCGGCGACCCATTTGGCCGCGCCGGAGCGGCTGCGCTCGGAGTGGATGCCGGTACGGACCCGGGGCAGCAGGCCGCGCTTGACGGCCAGTACGAACAGGCAGGTGGTGAGCGGGACCAGTGGCCCGGCCACCGCCATGGCCGCGAGGGCCCAGGGGAGTCCGCCGGTCATGGCCGCATAGCCGGTGAGCACGGTGCTGGGGATCAGTACCAGCACGGGGGCCAGGGCCAGTAGCAGCGCACCCAGCGCATAGCAGGCCGGCACGTGCCGGGGCCCGCGGCGTCGGTCGGCGGCGGCCTCCAGCTCGGTGAGCAGCGCGGGCTTGCCGCCCCGGGGCACGGCGGGTGAGCCGGACCGGTACTCGCCGTCGGGGACGGTGTCGTCGGCGGGTACCAGCGACTGGTCGCCCACTGCGGCTCCGGCACCGAGGCGGGCGCCCGGCATGATGACGCTATTGGTGCCCAGGTGGCTGCCGGTGCCGAGGGTGACGGGGGCCAGGCGCAGCCAGCCGCCCTCGACCGCGAAGGGCTGGATGCGGGCACCGTAGCCGATGCTGGTCTCGTCGCCGAGGGTCACCAGGGACGGCAGTGCGGGCGGGACGGCGATGTGACAGCCGTGTCCCACCCGGGCTCCGAGCAGCCGCAGATAGGGGGGCAGCAGCGGGGAGCCGGCCAGCAGGGCGAGGGGCGACATCGCCAGTACCTTGCCGTGCAGCCAGAACCGTAGGTAGGTGCTGCCCCACAGTGGATACCACCCCGGTTTCACTCCGGCCATCAGCAGGCGGGATCCCAGGACCGGGAGTACCAGGATGTCCACCAGCAGCCAGGCGAGGTTGGCGGGGACGAGTTCGCCGTAGTCCAGGTGCGCCAGGGTGGCGAGCGGGCCGGTGCCACCGATGCCCTGCACGGGTATGTCGAGGGTGACGCACAGCCGGTAGAAGAGGACCAGGAGCGGCAGGCCCAGCAGGGCCGACCAGGCGTACAGGGCGCCGAGTTGGGCCAGCCCGCAGGCCCACACCCGGACGGTCGGGTGCCGCCGGGGCAGTGGCGCGGGGACGGCGGGCCGCTCCCGGTGCGCGCCGGGGGTGGCCCGGCTCTCCAGGAAGGCGGCGAGCGCGCGGATGGTGGGGTGGGCGTAGAGGTCGCCCATGGCCACGTCCCGTAGCCCGGGTTCGCCGCGCAGCCGGGAGACCAGCCGGGCGGCGGTCATGGAGTGGCCGCCCAGGTCACAGAAGAAGTCGTCGTCGATGGAGACATCGCCGCCGACGATCTCCCGCCAGACGGTGGCCAGTTGGAGCTCCAGCCCGGTGCGCGGGGCGGTGTGTGCGGTGCGGCGGCGCCCGAAGGGGGGCGATGCGGGTGCCGGGAGCCTGCTGCGGTCCACCTTGTCGGCGGCGAGCAGCGGCAGGGTGTCGAGGATCTCGACGAAGGCGGGGATCATATAGTCCGGCAGCCTGCGGCGCAGTGCGGTGTGCAGGCGCTCGCGCAGCTCGTCGTCGTGGCGGGTGCGGCGGCCGGTGAGGGTGAGGTAGCCGACGAGGTCCTGGGCCGTTCCGTTCACCTCGCGGGGGACGACCACGGCATTCTCCACCGCCTGGTCCTCGCGCAGGATCTGCTCGATCTCGGCGCATTCGATGCGATAGCCGCGGATCTTGACCTGGGTGTCGACCCTGCCCAGGTATTCGATCTCTCCGGTGGGGGTGATGCGGCCGAGGTCGCCGGTGCGGTAGAGGCGGGGGACGGCGGCGAGGTCCTCCGTCACGGGATTGGTGACAAAGCGTTCGGCGGTCAGCTCGGGCCGGTTGACATAGCCGACGGCCACTCCGGGGCCGCCGACGCAGATCTCGCCCTCGGCGCCGTCCGGGATGGGGCGCAGCCGCTCGTCGAGCACATAGACCCGGTAGGTCGGCAGGGGGCGGCCGATGGTGACGGGCTGGTGCGGGCGCAGCTCTCCGCAGGTCGCGGTGACCGTCGATTCGGTGGGCCCATAGGCGTTGAGGATGCGCCGTCCGCCGCGGGACCAGCGGTGCACCAGGTCGCGCGGGCAGGCTTCACCGCTCACCAGCAGGCTGCGCAGGGCGGGGAGTTCGTCCTCGATGGTGGTGAGCAGGGTCGGCACACAGCACAGCACGGTGATCGCGTGTTCGGCCAGGAAGTCGGTCAGCCCCCGGCCGACGCGTCGGTCGTCGCCGGGTCCGGCGTAGAGCGTGGCTCCGGCGATCCAGGTCGGCCAGATCTCCTCGACGGAGAAGTCGAAGGCGAGGGAGAGCCCTTGGTAGACGCGGTCCTGGCCGCGCACCTGGTAGACGGGGGTGGCCACGCGGAGGAAGTTGACTATGTTCGCATGGCTGACGGCGACGCCCTTGGGCCGCCCGGTGGTGCCGGAGGTGTAGATGATGTAGCACAGGGATGCCGGGTCGCGCAGCGGCCGGAGCCGGTCCACCGGCTGCTGCCGCACCAACTGCCTTTCCATCTGCCTTTCTATGAGATCGAGTTCGAGCACCGGGCAGCCGGCGTCGCGGGTGCGGTCACGCAGTGCGGAGCTGCTCAGCAACTCGCTCAGCTCGGCGTCCCGGGCGATGAACGCGACCCGGTCGGCGGGGAAGGACGGATCCAGTGGCACATAGGCCGCCCCCGTCTTGAGCACTCCGAGCAGGGCGACATAGCTGCGCGGGGAGCGGTCGAGGAGTATCCCGACGGTGCTGCCTTCGCCGATCCCGTGCTCCTTGAGCAGGTGCGCCAACCGGTTGGCCCGGCAGTCGAGTTGCGCATAGGTCAGCCGCTCCCCTTCGCAGACGACGGCGACGGCGTCCGGTGTCCGGTCGCAGGTCTGCTCGAAGAATTCCGGAAGAAAGCGGACGTGCCCCGCCACTCCGTCCCGTTCCACCCGCTCCACGCCGGATGAATTGACGTCACGCACCGCTGCAGGTCGCACCGCATTCACTCTGGTGTCGGCCACTTGCCCCCCTTGGGAATTTCATTTTCGAGCGCTTCGAGCAATTTTTCGATGCCTTCGAACAGGCAACGGCCGCCTTTACCCACGGACCGTCGCGTTAACAAGGCGCGTCGAAAGTTAAGCCCCCGCCCCCCGGGCGGACAGCAAGATTCCGGCCAAAGCCGACCCCCCGCTTCCGCCCTCCCGCCCCTCGCTACGGATGAGGCAGAAGCGAAACCCTCAGAGTCTTGCGGCACTTGGACTGGACAGCAGGCCACTCCATGCCCAGCCGCCCCGCCCCCACAAGGGGCAAACCGATTCAACTGCCTCAGGGCGATCCGGCCAGTTCTCGCCAACTGCCGGACCGGCCGGGCAAAGAGTGTGTCCCGCTCCTTTGCGGGGCTGTAAACACCGCATCAACAACAGGTCGGCGTATTGCCTGGCATGGCTTTAAGGACGTCGGCCACACAGTCGCTCACCCGTGCCCCGAAAGCCCCGGCGGCGTTTACCCTTGCGTCCTCCAAGCTCAGCACTCGTACGTCGGCAGGCGGCTGGGCTTGTTCTTCTTTCCTTCAGGGAGTCACCGTGCCGGCTCGTTCACCAGGTCTCATGGTCCTGACGTTCGCACTGTGTGCGGATCTGCTCGGCGTCGGCGCGCTCGGCGCGGAGCCGACGACGGCGGTGCGCGCCTCCTCGCCGGTCCCCCCGCCCGGAACCCGCCTCATATCGGCGCCCGCCCTTCCCGCACCGCCCGGGCCCGCGCGCACCAAGGCGGAGGAGACATACTGGACCGCGCAGCGGATGGCGGCAGCGGTGCCCATGGGCCCGCCGGGCGGCCGGCTCCCGGCCGTCACACCGGCCGCGGCCGCCCGGCACCGCACACAGGCCGCTTCGCTCGCCCGCATGGCCCGGCACTTCGACGGGCTGCCCATGGTCGGAACGTTCTTTTTCGACGGCACACCCATCAACGGCAGGACGACCTACTGCTCGGGCAGCGTGGTGCACAGCCGCGGCCGGAGCCTGGTCCTGACGGCGGGTCACTGCGCCCTGGGGCTGGTGACGGCCCAACACGCGATCTTTGTCCCGGAGTACCGATACGGTTCATCGGCGACCCACCAGCCCCATGGGGTCTTCCCGGTCTCAGCCCTTTATCTGGATCCCCGCTACCAGGCGAATACCAAGGAGGCCACCTCGGATCTGGACCTGGCCTTCGTCCGCGTCGGATCCAATGGCAGGGGCAGGGTCGAGAACGTCACGGGGGCCCTGACGTTCGCCCCCACTCCCCGCTATGACAACAACGTCACCGCCATCGGCTATCCGGGCAACCCCGTCGTCAACAGCAACCACCAGGCTGTCCGTTGCGATGCGCCGACCAGCCGACTGCCCGGCTTCCACCAGATGCAGATGGTGTGCGGGGGCTTCTACGCGGGGGTGTCCGGCGGCCCGTGGATCTCCGGCTTCAACCCGTCCACCCGCACCGGGCGGGTCATCGGGAACGTCGGCGGCTACAACGGAGGAGGCAATGACGCCAACGCCGACGATGTGAGCTACTCCCCCTTTTACGGCAAGGACGCCCAGGACCTCTACGAGGACGCCGATGCGGGCCGGGCGGTCCACCGAACCCCGGGTTCCTACCACCCGGCGGAGGAGAGGGCCGGTGTCCGGCACTTGATCTGAGCGGTCAGGGTCTGAGCGGTCGGGGGGGTCCGGTTGCGAGGCCGGGGCCGGAGGGGAGCCAGGGTCTCCAGCTGTTGAGGGTTTTGCTTAGGGATCCTTGTGGATGCTGCCTAGCAGAGCGCGGGTGGATCTGTGGGTGATTCCACCCTGCTTCCAGCGATGGTGTGATGTTCATGCTGGTTTGGGGTGGTGAGTGCGCGTGGGGCCGTAGGTTCCTCGGCATGGAACTTCTTCGGTTGGCGGTGGCTGCGCGGCGGGTGGGTGTGCACCCTGGCACGCTGCGGCTGTGGGCGAACGAGGGCAGGGTTCCGGTGGTGTGGGTGGGGCGCGAACGGCGCTTTTCCAGCGAGGCGTTGGACGCTTTGACTGGCTGTCCGGATGCGGCCGGGCGGCGTGAGGCGCTGTATGTGCGGGTTTCTGGCACCAACGGGCAGGAGTCGTCGCTGGCCGCGCAGGAGGCCGAGTTGCGGGCATCCGCCTCGGGGGCAGTGGTCGCGGTCTTCAAGGACCGTGCTTCGGGGCTGCGGGAGTCACGGCCGGGGCTTGATCGGATGTTGAAGCGGGCCGCGAAGGGTGACTTCACCCATGTGCGGGTCACTCACGGTGACCGGCTGGCCCGCTTCGGCGCGGGATGGTTGATCCAGGTTCTGGCCCATCACCGCGTCACGGTCGAGGTGTTGCATGCCAAGGGGACGGCCGGGGGGATGGAGGAGCTGCTGGACGATTTCATGGCACTGGTGGCCACCTTCGCCGGCCGCATGTACGGGATGCGCTCACGTGAGGCGCGTCGGCGGCTTCTGGCCGAAGCCGGGGGCCGCATGAAGCATCCTGCCCCCGGGGCCGGAGTTGCGGGGTGAAGATCGTGGCTAGGCTGATGGCGACGGCGACGTGTAGTGCCTTCCGGGGTGTGCTCGAAAGCAGTAGTGAGCGGGTCGGGCAGCGGGTCCTGCTGGAACGGGTAGGTTTTCTTGCCCAGTTGAGCCGGGAGCTGACCGGCGCTCTGGTGGCCGCCCGGTGGGATGAGGACTGTCTGGACGTGCTGGCCGCCGGGGTTGACGAGCGGGGTGAGACGCTGCCGTCCAAGGGGTGGATGGCGATGCGCCGCCTGAACTGGCCGCAGACTGTCACGCCTCCGGCGGGGGTGTATGTCCCGGACCGGGTACGCCGAGGCGCGGAGGAGTACGCGGCCCGCACCCTGCGCTTGGCCCTGCACCGGCGCAGCATCGTGGCCACCGTCCTTGCCACCTGGCCCGCCGATCCGGGCCGGCGCACCGATGAGGAATGGGCGGCGTTGCGGAAACTGCTGCCCGCCGGGGTGAGCGGTGCCGAAATCCGCAACCGAACCCGGCAGATCCGCCAATTCGTGGCCAAGCACCAGCAGTTGCCCGCCGGGCTGTGCGTACTGGAGGGCCCGCCGCAGGTGGCCCCGCAGGTGCTCCTCGCCGCGATGGACCGCCAGCAGGTCACCCTGGCCCGAGTGGATGAGGTCACCGCCCGGTTGCGGGTCAAACTCCCCCTGTGCGCGGTTCCTGCCACGGGCCGCGACTGGGCCTGGCATGTGATCGACATCCGGCTGCCCGGCACCATCGCGCCGGATGCGGTGCTGCACACCCCGACCCTGCGCCCCACCCCGGCCGGGAGGATCGCCGTCGACCTGCCGCACTCGGGGCCCGCTCCCCTCACCAAGGCGAGCGGGCATACCGTGGCCCTCGGCTTCGACTGGGGCGTGAGCACCCTGCTCACCGGAACACTGGGCCGCCTGACCGGAAAAGGGCAGACCCGCCGGGTGGTCACCGACGGGCGGCCCCTGGTCTTCGACGCCACGGTGATCAGCGCCGCCCTGCACCGGTTGCGCGGCATCCGCGAGCACCTCGCCGCCAAACGCGATCACTACCGCGCGCTGGCCGACGGGCTCGGCGCCCCACACCTGGCCTGGGGCGAACACCTCGATCGGGCCCGGGTGCTGGAGGCCGAGCACGAGCGGGTGTGTGCCAGGATCCGGCATCTGAACGATGCGCTGGCCTGGGCGGCGGCCCGCTGGGCCGTCGACCAGGCGGTAGCGCTCGGCGTGACCGTCATCTACCTGGAAGACCTCGCCACCCTGGAAACCCGCGGCCACCGGCGAGGCAACGCCCGGCTGTCCGGGCAGGTGCGCGGCACCGTGGCCGAGGCGATCCGGCACCTTGCCGCGAAGGCGGGAGTCGCGGTGGCCACCGTCCCGGCCCGCGGCACCTCCAAGCTGTGCCCCGGCTGCCTCGGCGAACTCACCCACCACCCGGCCCCCGACCGGCTTCACGAGCGGGGCTGGAAGTGGGCACACTGCGCGGGCTGCGGGCTGTCCATGGACCGCGATCACGCCGCTGCCCGCCGGATCGTCTCCCGCGGTCTGCTCGCCCAGAGCCACACCACCACCGAGCGCGCCACCCACACCCGGACCATCCGCACCATGGTGGACGGCACCGTGGCCCTGGTCCGGCGTCCGAAGAAGACCACCCGCCGCCTGCACCGCCAGCACCACGCAGAGGCGACCCCGCCCCGGCCGCGCGGGCCGAAGACCACCCCGGGCAAGGGGCACCCCACCCCCACCCAACCGAGCGGCCCCCGGCACCGAGGTGCCCGGCATGCCGCCGCAGACCCGACCCCGGGCCCAGAGACTTCCCGCCGTATGCCCGATGCGCGTACGGTCCCCGCCACCGTCCTCACCCCGGGGACAGTCCAGCGTCCGGCGGGGCATGACACCACGACACCAGCAGCATGCACGCCGGTGCCAGGTCATGGAGTACCCGTAGCCGGCCGGACCGAAGAAGAACTCCTCCGGCCCGGCCGGGTACGGCTCTCACGCAGAACCTGCCGACGACGCACCCGCGCCGCCGAGCGGACCGGCTTCCACCACCTGCACGCCACCGAAGTCCACCCCCTCACCTCAAGGTTCGGACCACCGGGCAGCAACCGCAGACGGCCACGCCGCGCCCGAAAAGCCTGGAAACCACAGGCACACACAGAGTTCTAGAGACGCTTGCCCCGGCCTCGCAAGTCCGTCACGCCCGCCGTGCCAGGACATCCCACGGGACACCGCGTACGGTGTGGAACGCCCTGGCCGGTCAGCGGCGGCCGGCCCGATGGCCGGAGGTCACTTCCAGCAGTGGTGCTTCACGTCCCACTTCTGCGAGTGGCCCTGGTGCATACGCTTCCAGCAGTGCTCGCGCTCGTCCCACTGCGCGTAGCTGTGGGACTCGGCGTCCCAGCGCTTCCAGCACTTGTGGTGGGCGTCCCACTGGTCCTTGTGCTTGTCGTATCCCTTGTCCCAGTCGCCCTTCCCGTGCTCGCCCTTCTTGTCATCTCCCTTCCCGTGCTCGCCCTTTCCGTGCTCGCCCTTCTTGTCGTGCTTCTTGCCGTGGTCGCCCTTGTCGTCGCCCTTGCCATGGTCTCCGCACTGCCCATGGCAGACCGGGTGGTGACCGGTCGTGGCGGCGAACGCCTCGCCGCCGGTCGCCGCGGCGGCCCCGGACAGCAGGGCCGCCGAAGCAACCACCGCGGCGATACGACGCATCAAGGCTTGGGACATGCTGGTTCTCCTCGCTCTGGGCTCCGTGGGGAGAAAGCAGATCCACGGACACCGCATCTGCTGGTACGGGGACGAATCCTGGTGCCAACAGAGCACCGATGGGGAGGGAATCCGGCCGGATTCCCTCGCCCGGATGATCTGTAGGTACGCCCGTAGGATTTGCGGGCCCGGCCGGCCCCTACCCCTATGCGACCCCTATACGACATCACGGACCAAGGCGAGTAAACGGGTCACAGTCGAGCAGCGACCACCGCCCACGCGACCCGTTGTCACGAAACGCTCATACAAGCACGCCAACCTGGTCACGGCACGCTTCATCTCCGTCCAAGTACGGTCAGAAATGCGAGGGCTGACGCCCCGCCAAGGAGCAATGGGACCATGGGCATAAACCGGCACAAGCCACGCCATCACCGCACGGTGGGCCAGGCCGGGAGACGTTTCATCGACTATCCGCGTCGGGGCCGGCGCGGCATCCGCCGCTGGCTGCCGTCGTGGCGGCTGGTCCTGGGGACCACCACGCTGTTCCTCGGTGGCCTCGGCGCCCTGTTCGCCTATGTCTATGTGAGCGTGGAAATACCCGACGTAAATGACGCGGCCCGCCAGGACGCCAACGCCTACTACTGGGCGGATGGTTCACAAATGGTGAGCCTGGGGCCGGTCAACCGGAACATCGTCCAGCTGTCCGACGTACCGAAGTGCACCCAGGATGCGGTGATAGCGGCGGAGAACGAAAGCTTCTACCGGGATTCCGGAGTCTCCTTCAAGGGGCTGGTGCGCGCGGTGGTGAGTGGGATCCAGGGGAAGGAGACCCAGGGCGGTTCCACCATCACCCAGCAGTATGTGAAGAACACCTATCTCTCGCAGGAGCAGACGGTCACCCGCAAGGTCAAGGAGTTTGTCATCTCGCTGAAGCTGGACCAGAAGAAGAGCAAGCCCGAGATTCTCCAGGGCTACCTCAACACCAGCTGGTTCGGCCGTGGTTCCTATGGCATAGAGGCCGCGGCGCAAGCCTATTACGGCATCCCCGCCAGAGAGCTCGATCCCAGCCAATCCGCCTTTCTGGCCGCCCTTTTGAAGGGGGCGGACCAGTACGATCCAGCGCTTGGCGAGAAGAACCGCGAGCGCGCTCAGGACCGTTGGAAGTGGATCCTCGACCGGCAGGTGAAGGTGGGCCTCATGTCCCCATCCGAGCGCGACAGGTACCGGACGTTCCCCGAGCCCCGCAAACAGTCCAACTCCACCAGCCTCTCCGGCCAGACCGGCTATCTCGTCGACGTCGCCAACAAATACATCAAGCAACGCACCCACCTCACCGACCAGGACCTCGCCCATGGCGGCTACCGGATCCACACCACCTTCGACAGGGCCAGAACACAGCAGCTGCAGAAGGCGGCGGAGGACGTGCTGAACCACGACATCGACCCCGGGAAGCGCCCGTCCTCGGACACCGATGTGCAGGTCGGCGCCGCTTCCGTACGCCCCTCGGACGGTGCCGTGATCGCCCTCTACGGAGGCCCCGACGCCACCAAGCACTTCGCCAACAACGCCGATACGGCCGGCGTCCCGGTCGGATCCGCCTTCAAGCCCTTCGTCCTTGCCGCCGCTCTCCAGCACGGTGCACGCCCGGAAAACCAGGACGGTGACAGCAAGCCCCAGGACGTCCGCCCGGACAGCTACTACGACAGCAACGGCACCCTGCAGCCCGACCCCGGCAAACCCGGCTTCACCCAGCCCGATGAATCACACCCCACCCTCCGCCAGGCGCTGGTCGACTCGGGCAATGCGACCTACACACGGCTCGGCCACGATGTGGGACTGACACGCGTCCGGGACACCGCCGTCGATTCCGGTCTGCTGAAGGACAGCATGGTCAAGCTGGAACACACTTTCCCCATCGGCACATCGACACCCAGCGCCATACGAATGGCGGGCGCCTATGGCACCTTCGCCAACCGGGGCATGCAGAACGCTCCTTATTCGGTGACCAGACTCCTCAAGGACGGCGAACCCGTCGACGGCTTCGACCGGGCACCGGCCCGGCGCGCGCTGGACAAAGGCGTGGCGGCGGACGTCTCCGGCGTGCTGCGCCAGGTGGGCGTGAAAAGCATCCGCGATATGGACGCCGCCACGGCCAAGCGCCTCGGCCCCTTCGCGGCGGGCCGGACCGGCGACCAGGACCGCCTGAAGTCGGCCTGGTTCATCGGCTGCGCCAAGGACCTGTCCACGGCCGTGACCATGTTCCGCACCAGCCCGGACAAGTCACAGCTCTTGCCGATGTCGGATGTCGGCGGCAGGAAGGAACAGCGCGGGAACACCTTCCCGCCCCGCATTTGGGGAACCTATATGGAATCCGTCCCGTCCTGACGGCCGGCCGGGGCGTGCGGCAACCGGCGAACGGCGGCGGAGGCCAGCGGAGCCACGGCCGCCACGGCGGAGACCATGCCGACGGCGATCGCCACCCGGAAGCCGCCGAACGCCCGGGCAAGCGGGCCCACGCACATCTGCCCGACCGGGATCGCGACATAGGACAGCAGGTCGTTGTAGGCCGAGACGCGTGACAGCACATGGGCGGGGACATGCTCCTGCAGCGAGGTGTCCCAGGCAATGCCGGTGACGGAGACGCCCAGCCCCGCAACAAAGGCCCCGGTGATCAGCCATGGGGCACCCAGCTGCGCACCGAGCACCAGCAGGGGCAGCCCAGCGAGCGCACTCGTCAACTGCCCGAGCCCCAGCAGGCGCTTGACCGTCAGCCGGTACATCAGCACGCTCATCGCCAGCAGGCCGACGCCGCGAGCGCTGAGTACAAATCCCCAAGTCGCCTCGGAATCGGTCTGTTTGGTGAGCGCAGGCCCCAGGATCTGCCAGGTGCCGGTCTGCACCAGATTGATCACGCCGAACGACAAGGTCCCCATCCATACCCAGCGGATGCGGCGGAACTCGGTCCAGCCGTCCCGGATGTCGGTCAGCAGGGAGGCGGCCCCAGGGGGTGTCCGATGCGCGGCCGCGCCGGTGTCGAGGGGGAGACGGGCCAGGCACCCGGCCGCGAGCAGATAGGTCAGCGCGTCGAAGGCGATGGCCGGGCCGCTGCCCACGACCACCACCAGCAGGCCCGACAGGCTCGGCCCGAGGATCTTTGTGGCATTGCGCACCGACCCCAGCAGCGCATTCGCCTGCCGGAGCCGCTCCCGGTCCACGAGCTGGGGCACCACACCACGCAAGGCCGGTGTGCTGAACGCGGCGAGGACACCGCTCAGGACTTCCAGTGCGGCCACCGGGAGAAGGGCGTAGTGGCCGGTCAACAGGAGCCCGGCGACGCCGCCTTGGCTGAGGGCGGAGCCCAGGTTGGTGGCCAGCAGCACCGTCCGGCGCGGGAACCGGTCGGCCGTGGCCCCGCCCACCAGCAGGAATGCCAGCAGCGGCACCATCCGGGCGGCGAGCACGGTGCCGAGGTCGCCGGTGCTGCCCGAGGCGTCCAGAACCGCAAAGGCCAAGGCGACCGGGGCCATGGAACTGCCGAGCAGGGACACCAGCTGGCCGGTGAAGAACCAGCGGAAGGCCATCTGTCTCAAGAGGGGTGAGCTGCGCACCGGCCAGAGTCTTGGAGGCCGCCCGGACGGACACTATTGTTTCGCCAGCAGGCGAAAGGAGGCGAGGATGACGCTGCTGCGGTTGAGTTCCCTGGCCCTGTCCCGTTCCCGGTTCGCGCTGTCCCCGCTGGCGGAGACGCTGGGGACGATGAACGTGCTGGGCAAGCCGTGCCCCGGCCCCTGGCTGGCCTCCTGGCATGCCCGTCACCACGGCGCGTTCCTCGCCGCTCTTGACACGGATCCCTTCGCCAAGGGCTTGGCCGGATTGTTCGGCTCGACCAAATGGCTGCCCAAGTTTGTGGCCATCCCGCCGTCGGGCGGGATGCGCACCTCCCTCACCGGTGAGCTGGAGAAGGTCGCCCGGGTGCCCGACGAAGAGGTGCGCGCGGGGCTGGAGAAGTCGGTCGCACACAGTTGGCAGCACCACGACCTGAGCTGGCTGTCCGGCCAGGGCTGGGCGGCCAGGACGGCAGACTTGCTGAGGCGGGTGTGGGAGTCCCATGTCTCCCCGGACTGGCCGCGCCGCCGGGCACTCCTGGAGCGGGATGTCGCCTACCGGGCGGGACTGCTGGCCGCCTATGGCTGGCCCCGCGCTCTCCAGCACATGAGCCGCCACAGCACCTGGGTGGGCGCCGATGCGATCCGCTTCGGCAACCCGGCCCGGACCGGCCCGGACCGCATCATCGGCGACGAGGGGATGCTGTTCGTACCGGTGAGCATGTCGAGCGGCACCTGGTTGTGCGAGGGGCCACCGGGACAGTACGCCCAGGTGTATCCGGCCCGCGGATATGCCACGGAGATCCCGCGCCCGGGGCCCGGTCGCGCCCTCGCCCGGCTGATCGGCTCCGGCCGCGCGACCATCCTCCACGAGCTTGCGCACCCCGCGACCAGCAGCGAACTGGCCGCGCAGCTCAACCAGTCGCTCGGCACCATCGGGGGCCATCTGGCCGTCCTGCGCGACGCGGACCTGGTCGCCGGGACGAGAGTCGGCCGACGCGTGGTCTACCGGCGCACCGAGACCGGCGACCTGCTCGCCGGAAGGCGCGAGACCTGAGCGGTGGTCCTGCCGGCCCGGTCAGGGCTTCGCCGGACAGACCGGGCCACGGGCTCACCTTCGCAGCGGACACTGCAGTTCCTCACCGCTCCGCCTTGGGTCCCCGCGCAGGCGGATGCCTCAACACGCAGTCGCCGCACATGCCACCGCCCGAGGGCACCCGGTAGTAAAGACAGCAGGTACGGCGGACGAAGGACGGACTCCCCTCCGTGCGCAGGGTCCCCGTGTTGCACAGCAGTGGGTGCCGGAAGAGTGTGCGGGCAAGAGAAACAGCCCGGGAGGCGTCCTGCGGGCGACCCTGGTCCAGGCACCAGGTGTGCAGTACGCGCAGCGAACCGGCGAGGGACGAACCGGCGTTGCCCCACAGCAGCTGTGCGGAGATGGCGACCACCGTGCCCATGGCGCGGTGGAGCGGGACGAGGCGGCCGAGCAGGACCGTGGTCACGATCTGCCCGGCCGCGTCACCGTTCGGGGGGAGAGCCGCCGGGCGGGGCAGCCAGAGGTCGTCCGGGGCGGTGCGGGCGGGGTGCCACTGCAGGGTGTCAGTCGAGAGGTCGATGACCCGGCCGGTCAGTACGGCGGAGCCGAGGGCGATGGACAGGAGGCGTCCGGCGATGCCCTGGAAGGCGACGGACGCGGCGACCCGCCGGTCGTCCGTCGCCAGCCGTTCGGCCACGGTGTCCACCCGGAGCCGTACCGCCCGCGGATCCGCCAGGGGCAAATAGCCGGGCTCATAGGGCTCCCCGGGGCCGCCTCCGGGCTCGTCCTCGGTGCGGAGGGCGAAGAACGGCCCTACCGCGGCGAGTTCATGGAGGCGCATGGGACGGGTGGTTCCTTCGGTCGGGTATCGGAGGGAGTGGTTACGCGCCGCGGTGGCGACGGCGGGCCAGGGTGACGGCCGCTGCGCCGGTGACCAGGAGGGCGCCCGCGCCGAGGGCAGCGGGGTAGGCGGTGCGCATGCCGGTGGCGGCGAGGCTGCCGTTGCCGCCCGTACCGGAGCTGCCGCTGCCGGAGTTGGAGCCGGTGCCACCGGAGCCCGAGTCGGTGCCCGAGGTGCCGGTGCCGCTCGAGCCGCCGGAGCCGGTCTCTGCGGTGGGCGAGGTGGAGGGGGTGGGTGTGCCCGAGGCGGAGGGGCTGGGTGCCGGGGTGCCGGTTCCGCCCGTGTTGGCGCCGGGCGTGCCGGACGTGCCCGAGGTGCCGGATGTACCGCCCGTGCCGCTGATGCCTCCGCTGTTTCCGGAACTGCCCGTGCTGCCCGAGGTGTTGCCCTCCGAGGAGCACTCGATCACATGCTGCGCGGGGTGGGACTTGGTCCCGTCGATCTCGTCAAGGAACTGTTCCGCCAGGGCCGGGATGGCCTGTGCGGTGGCGCGCAGCGTCTTGTCCTCTTCCACAACGGGCTTGTCATGGCCGACCGCACCGCGGTCCTCGGGCTTGCCGGAGCAGCCGATCTGGACGCTGCGCAGCCACTTGAGGCCCTTCTCCGCCGCCTTCGTCCGGCCTCCGGCGATCAGCGCCTGAACGTCGAGGGCGGTGCTGTAGGAATTCCCCCTGGAACCCTTGGACGCGAAACTCCCGTCCGGGAGCTGCCTGCTCACCAGCCAGTCGAGCGCCGGCTTGGCATCCTTCGTCCTCCCGGCGGCGAGGAGGGCCTGCACGGCCATACCGGTGCTGTCGGCGTCCGAGGTGGTGCACTTCCCGGCGGGGTCGTCCTTCAGCTGGAGCGGGTACCCGCCATCGGCGCACCGGGAGTTGGCGAGGAAATCCACGGCCTTGTCCGGCACCTTGCCGACCCGCTTCAGCGCCAGGATGGCGAGGGCCTGGGTGAACTGATTGGAGTTGTCCGTCTTCGCCTTGTCGGCGAAGCGGCCGTTCTCCTTGAGTGTGCCGAGCAACAGCTCGATCAGGTTGTAGTGGCCGAACTGCTCGGGATTGCGGCCTTCTATCGCGGCGACAAGCGCGAGTTTGGCGGTGCCTCCGGCGTTGACGTCGCCCTTGACGTTATGGGTGATGTACTCACCGGCGTTGTTCTTGAGCCAGTTGGTCGCGATCTCGGCGGTCTTGCCCGATGTGTGGGAGGCCGCCAGGCCTATCACAATGTCCGCCGTCAGTCCATGGTCACGGTTGGCGTGGGCGCTCGCGGTGAACTGGGAGGCGGCCCAGGAGGCCGCGGCCTCGGCCGAGTTGGGCAGCGGCACAGTGGCCTTCGGCTCCTCCTTGGGCGTTTCATCGGCGACGGCGAGGCCGACGCCGCCGGTGAGGAGCAGGGCCGCCCCGAGCAGCGCCGCGGGTACGGTGAGGGCCGCTCTGGGGCGTACGGATGGCGACATACGGTTCTCCTTGGGAGTTCAGCGCGGGAAGCCGGAGGTAAAGGTTACCGACGCGTCAAATACCGCCCGGCGGTCCGCTGCGGATCACGCGGTGACCTCCTGCGGGACGGGCGTCGGGGGTGCGGGGGCGAGCCGGCCGGGCAGGGCGCCGAGCAGGACGGCGACGACGGTCGGCGGGCCGGCCTCGGGCCAGGCCGGCGGGGAACCCGGCGGTGCGCCACCGGTCGGGGCGGCATTCGAACAGAATGCCGGTACTGTACACCGACAGCCCTGCCTGACGTAGCGTCATGTGACGGAAAAGGACAGGCCGGGCGACCGGAGGACCACGCCCACCATTCGGCGCGTCCTTGACTCCCCAAGCCCCCCGGGCGAGCCTCGGCCTGACAACGATGTCAGCGCAGGGCCGGAGCATCGATGAAGGGCGTGGACGATGAGGTGGAGACGGACCGGATCCCCGCTGCGGCACTCCTGCACGGTCGCGCTCGCCCTGGTGGCGGCGCTGGGCGGCACCGCGCTGGCGCCACCACGGCCGGCCGCCGCGGCCGGTGACCCCACCACCCTGGTGAACCCCTTCATCGGCACCGCCAACGAGGGCAACACCTTCCCCGGCGCCACCGTGCCCTTCGGCATGGTGCAACTCTCCCCCGACACCGGGCACTACACCGGCTACGACTACCAGGAGAGCCACATCCGCGGCTTCAGCACCGTGCACCTGTCCGGCGTGGGCTGCGCCCTCGGCGGCGACCTGCCCGTGCTGCCCACCACCGGCGAGGTCACCGAGACCGACTACGCCCGCTACGCGGCCGAGTTCAGCCACCGCGAGGAGACCGCCCACCCCGGCTACTACCGCGTCCGGCTCGCCTCCTACGGAGGCATCACCGCCGAGCTGACGGCGACCGCCCGCACCGGACGCCAGCGCTACACCTTCCCGGCCACCGAGAAGGCCAACGTCCTGCTCAACTCCGGGCAGTCCCTGCACAAGCCCGTCTCCAGCGCCATCGAGGTCGTGGACGACCGCACGGTGCGCGCCACCATCACCGGGCGCGGCTTCTGCGGCCAGGACACCCGCCCGTACACCCTGCACACCCTCACCCGCTTCGACCGCCCCTTCACCGCCTATGGCACCTGGGAGGGCAACCGCCTGAGCGGCAGCCCCCGGGCGTCGGCCGGCGCCGGCCGCTCCGGTGCCTGGGTCCGCTTCGACACCACCCGGGACCGGGAGGTCGAGGCCACCACCGCGATCAGCTATGTGGACGCCCGGGGCGCCGAGCTCAACCTCCGTACGGAGGAGGCGAGTTTCGACCGCACCGCCGAGGCCGCCTGGCAGTCCTGGGCACGGCGGCTGCGCGATGTGCGGGTCCGGGGCGGGGACGGGACGCTGCGCCGGACCTTCTACTCCTCGCTCTACCGCGCGTTCCTCCACCCCAACATCGGCAGCGACGCCGATGGCCGCTACACCGGCTGGGACCAGCGGATCCACCGCGCCAACGGCTTTACGTACTACCAGAACTGGTCGCTGTGGGACACCTACCGCACCCAGGCCCAGCTGCTGTCCCTGCTCGCCCCGCGCGAGGCGCGGGACATGGCGCTGTCCGTGCTGCGCGTCGACGCCGACAGCGGCTGGCTGCCCAAGTGGGGCTATGGCACGGTCGAGACGAATGTGATGACGGGCGACCCGGTGACGCCCTTCCTCACCCATGCCTATGCGCAAGGGCTGTTGGCGGGCCACGAGGAGGAGGCCTACCGGGCGCTGCGGAAGAACGCGGACGGAGTGCCCCCGGCCGACTCCCCGGCGGTCGGCCGCAGCGCCAATGTGCCCTACATCAGGAACGGTTATGTGCCGCTGCTGCCCCATGAGGTCCGGCGCAAGCCGGGCGAGCCCGACGCCGATCAGGGCGCCTCGGCCACCCTTGAGTACGCGCTCGCCGACGGGGCGCTCGCCAGGATGGCCCATGATCTCGGACACCGCGCGGACGCCGAGCGCTATGCGGCCCGGTCGCGCAACTACCGCAGGATCTACGACCCGAGCACCCGTTTCTTCCGGCCCCGCGACGCGCAGGGCGCGTTCACCGGTTCCGCCGACCCGGCGAAGAGCCCCGGCTTCCACGAGGGCACGGCCTGGCAGTACCAGTGGCTGGTGCCCCAGGACCTGCCCGGCATGGTCGAGTTGATCGGCGGACGGGACGCGGCGAACCGGCGGCTGGACTCCTTCTTCGCCTATGACCGGCTGCTCGCCGACCCGGACCGCACCGCGCGCGAGGTGTGGGTCCACGGCCCGTACGACTACTACAACGCCGACAAGTACAACCCGGAGAACGAGCCGGACCTGAACGCCCCGTACACCTACCTCGCCACCGGCCAGCCGTGGAAGACACCGGATGTGACCCATGCCGCGATCGGCCTGTTCACCGACACCCCCGCCGGCGTACCCGGCAATGACGACCTGGGCACCATGTCCGCGTGGATGGTGCTGTCGGCCATCGGCGTCTACCCGGTGCAGTCGGGGACGGATATGTGGGGGCTGAGCACTCCGGTCTTCGACCGTGTCGACCTGCGCCTGGACCGGCGCTGGTATCCGCGCGGGCGTTTCACCCTGACCGCCCGGGACACCTCGGAGTCCGACCGGTACATCCAATCGGCGCGGCTGGATGGACGCAAGTTCGACCGTACCTATCTGACGACGGCGGCGATCCGCGACGGTGACCGGCTGGACTTCACCGTCGGCTCCCGGCCGTCCCCCTGGGGCACCGCCCGGTCGGCGGCGGTACCCGCCATCGGCTGACGGGACGGCCGGGCCGGGACGGCGTCTTCCGTCGCCGCCCGCGCTCGGCCATGATGATCGGCGGTCAGCGTCGACGAGAGGACAACGCGATGGCCGGGCTGAGAGCGGGTCAGGGCGTACTGCGCCGCAAGCCGATCGAGACGATCGAGGAAGCGGAGACGGCCGAGGGCGGCGGGCCCGCGCAGCGGCTGACCCGCACCCTGGGCCTGTGGCAGCTGACGGCCATCGGCGTCGGCGGCATCATCGGGGCGGGCATCTTCAGCCTGGCGGGCACCATCGCCAATGGCACGGCGGGCCCGGCCGTGCTGGTCTCGTTCCTCATCGCGGGCGTCGCAAGCGCGGCCGCCGCTTTCTCCTACGCGGAGTTCGCGGGCCTGATCCCACGCGCCGGCTCCGCCTACACCTATGGCTATGCCGTGCTCGGCGAGATCGGCGGCTGGTTCATCGGCTGGGATTTGCTGCTCGAATACACGGCGATCGTCTCGGTGGTCGCCATCGGCATTTCCGGCTATGTCAACTTCCTGCTCAAGGAGACCGGCGCCCATCTGCCCGACTGGATGCTGGGCGCGCCGGGCACCGGGCACGGGCACCGGTTCGACATCTTCGCGGCGGTGCTGTGCCTGCTGATCGCCTACCTGCTCACCCTCGGCATCAAGAACGCGGCCCGCTTTGAAACCATTGTCGTGGGGCTGAAGGTCGTGGTGGTGCTGATGGTGATCGCCGTGGGCTTCTTCCACATCAAGAGCGGCAACTACACCCCGTTCTTCCCCTTCGGTGTCAGCGGTGCGTTCACCGGTGCGGCGACGGTCTTCTTCGCGGTCTTCGGGTATGACGCCATGTCCACGGCGGCCGAGGAATCCAAGGACGCCCAGCACCATATGCCCAGGGCGATCCTGCTCTCCCTCGCCATTTCCATGGTGCTGTACGTCCTGGCCTGTCTGGTGCTGACCGGCATGCAGAACTATCAGGACATCGACAAGGCGAGCGGTTTCTCCACCGCCTTCAAGTCGGTGGGGCTGGGCGGCATCGCGGATGTCATCGCGGTCGGCGCGATCATCGGCATTCTCACGGTGATGTTCACCTTTATGCTCGGTGTGACGCGGGTGTGGTTCGCGATGAGCCGGGACGGACTGCTGCCGAAGTGGTTCGCCAAGACCCATCCGACGCGGCACGTCCCCACCCGGGTGACCTGGATCGTCGGCGGGGCCTCCGCGGTGATCGCCGGGCTCGTTCCCATCGGCGAGGCCGCCGAGCTGACCAACATCGGCATTCTGCTGGCTTTCGCGGTGGTGTGCACCGCGGTGATCGTGCTGCGCTACAAGCGGCCGGACCTGCCACGCTCCTTCCGCTGTCCGGGAGTTCCGGTGGTGCCCGCGATCGGGGTGGCGGCCTCGATCTGGCTGATCACCTATCTGGCGTGGCAGACCTGGGTGCGGTTCGCGGTGTGGTTTGTGATCGGCATGGCGGTGTACTTCTCGTACTCCTACCGGCATTCCGAGCTCGCGCATGCGGACTCCCGCGGGATTCCGCAGGATTGAGCAGCTATTTCAGCAGCCGGGACAGCCGCCGGTCGGCCGGCGGCTGTCCGCCCGTCTGGCAGGTGGGCCCCAACACCTCAGCTGGTCGAGACGCCCCGGTAGTCAGCCCATGCCTGAGCAGCATCCGCCATGGCCGTGAGCCACGCCTCATCGGGACGCTGGTCGGCGATAGCACGGTGCATACGCAGATCGGCCGCGGCGAACACGTCGATCGCTTTGGGGTCCGCGTTCGCCCACGCGGTACAGCGGGCCGCCCACCCTTCGGCGGACTCGGGGCTGTGGCCGGCTGACACCAGCTGCACGACGAAACAGGCCGGGTCGATGAACGCTGCCCCGCGTGTGGGCCATGACCAGTCGATAAGCCATGCGCCCCCATCCCCTACCACCAAGTTGGACGGGTTGATATCGGTATGCAGCAGAGCGTCACCATGGAAGAACGCCAGCTCGTCTTCGCTGCCCACGTAGGGGTCCCACCGGTCTTCCCGCCAGTCCCGTGCGACGTCGGGCAACTCCAGGCTCGCCGCACGGTTGAGAAGGTCCACGGCGATATGGAGATCCGACGAGTCCGGCTCGAAGTCAAGGCCGCGCCCGTCGATGACTTCGAACCCGAGGATGATCCACCCGGCGTCGTCCCCGTCAATGCTCCACAGCAGTCGGGGCGAGAGAGGCTGTACGTAGGGGTTGATCTCCCGCTCCCGAAGGATGGAGTCCCGTCGTCCTCCCGGCCGGTTGAACATGGCCTTGACGAAGAACGACCCCTTCTCACTGCCGATAACCGCAGCGAACTCCGTGGTGAACCCCTGCTTCGGAACATGTACTTGAGCGACTTCGCCAGTGTACGGGCGGATCAGCTCTCGGAAGTGCCCGTCGGGCAGTTCAGTCAAATCAGTTCCTTTCGAACCCGCTAGACCCTGGGTCGGCAAGTAGTTGGCGTTCCCGGACGGCACGCATCGTTCGGTTCGCATCTCGGGTCGCACGGGTTCTTCGGGACGCAGTCAGGGGTGCACGGCTTGTTCTGACCCTGGTCGTCGTTGTCCTTGTCTTTCTTCCCCCAGTCGGCTCGGAGGGTGTCAAGGGCCTCAGCCAGAGTAGGACCGCTCAGGATAGAGGTCAGCGAGTCCTCGCGGACGTTGCCGACACCCATCCAGGTGGAGAAGACGCACGGGGAGACCGTGCCGGTCGGGTCGATCGAGGCCCTGCCGTCACCACACCCCCCACACAAATTCGACACGTCCGGCTCCTGGCCACCGCACGCCCGTCCGAACTCTCGGATGCGGTCGATCCCGATCCGAGAGACGCCGATCGACTCCAGATCGGCCTTCGCTGCTTCGATGATCTGCTCGTTGTCTCCGACGATGCCGGCTCGGATCGGAACGCCGAGTTCGATCGCCTTGATGATGTTGGAGCGGGTCCGGGGGTGGCTCGGACGACGGGTGACCTCGTTGTGCTCCACAGCCTTGTTCGAGTAGTACGACGTGGCGAGGGACATGCCCGCACGCTGGAGCAACGTCCACCATGCGTCGGACACGTGAACCAAATTACTGTAGACCTCAACGCTCATGTCGAGCGTCAGAGCACGGTCCGCGATCTCAATCGCGTGCGGGTACATGGTCGGCTCTCCACCGATGAAGGTGACACGCTCGACGCCCACCTCGGCGGCCTGGTCCAAGACCTTGAACCAGTCGTCCCGGATCATCGCGCCGTGGTCGCCATCAGGCCCCGACGAGCTGTAGCAGTGCGTGCACGAGAGCTGACACTTCCGCGTGAAGTCCAGCCACAGAAACCGAGTTGTGGTCCGCTCGACGGGTAATGCTGTCGCCATGCCGTTCCCTTTCACTCGTTGAAGTGGATCGACGTGCACCTGCTGACCCGCCCGGCCATCAACGGCCACGAGGACGACCGGGCGGGAGTTCGTGGCACGTACCCGTGCGCCATGATCCGGTCTACGTGTCCTGCGACCGACGCACCGACTCGGCACAGACCAGCGCGTTCGCGATCTTCTTGGCCGTGGGCAACGGGACGCTTCCCAGGAAGACGGACGGCTCGCCACTGAGCGAGGCACGCCCCATCAGCTGGGGCCAGGAGTCCTGGTCGCCCACCGTGATGCCCATCATTTTGAGCACCTGCCCGAGCATGAAGGCGACGTCATCGGCCTTCTTCTTGCCCTCCATGAAGACGTTGGCTTGTTGTGCGGCTGCTTCGGTGTCCGTGGTCATGCGGAGACGGTAGGGACGCTGCGGCGGCAAGTGCCAGAAAGTTGCAGTGAGTTGCAGATCTCACCCGAGGGCTTCGGTCGCGGCGGCGATCAGCGACCGTGCCCGAGCGCCGTAGACGGCTCGTTTTTGCAGCTCGGCGAAGGTCTTGAGGTAGTCACGAACCTCGCCCGGGGCGGTCACGGTGACCTTGGCAGTCAGCAGCTCGACGCTCACCTGTTCGTCGTCGTAGACGTTGAACGTCTCCACGGGCCAGATGGGACGCTGCCCCTTGAAGGGGATCACGCCCAGGCTGACCGAAGGCAGAGACATCACCGATAGAAGGTGTCCGAGCTGTGCGGCCATGGTCTCGGCGTCGCCCATCTGGTGTCGAAGGACGTCTTCTTCGATGATCATGACGAATCGGTGGTCTCCTTCGCGGAGTACGCGTGCTCGTGCGAGGCGGGCAGCTACCGCCTCGGGGATGTCATCCGGGAGTTCCCTCAACCAGACGACCGACTGAAGGACTGCCGTCGCGTATCCCTCGGTCTGAAGGAACCCGGGGACGAGGTCGGAACTGTACGTACGGAAAAGCCTGGTGCGCTCGTGCAGAGGCACACGACCCTCTTGGATGTGCCGAAGCGTCTTGTTCCCGTGAAGGCGCCTCCACTGCACGTACATGGACTCAACAGCACGGTTCGCCGCTATGAGGTCGGCGGCCTGATCCTCGACGCCGCAGGCGGCACACCAGGCACGGATGTCGGCGTCCGACGGAGCCGTCTTGGCGTTCTCGATCCGTGATGACTTGGCCTTGTGCCAGCCGCAGCGGACAGCCAGATCACCCCCGGTGAGTCCTGCGTCCCGCCTGATCTCTTTGAGCCGGCCTGCCAGGGCTTCGCGGGCTGCCTGGGCACTGGACGAAGGAACGGTGGGCATGATCTGGCTGTCCGGTGATGCCGTGGGTTGGTTAGACCTTGTACTCCTCATGCGGGATGCCACGCGCCCATACCGAGTCGCTGGAAGAGGATGTCCGGCTCGGGTTTCATGTCGACGTCCACCCATGCCGCCGGGCACTTCTCGTCTTCAGTGTTGGGGTCGATCCCGATGAACAGTAGTGCCCTAACTGCCCCCCGTGTCGAGCCCGTTGCGATCAGTTGCATGACGATCGCCCTAGTGCCCGGGGTGCGTCAAGGGAGCGCGCAACGGGTGCTTCGAGCGCCCCCGCCACACATGAAAGAGCCCCCACGGCGGCCTAGAGGTCTAGACCATTAAGAGGATCTTGGATCGCGGTAAGGCGCGTCAACGGGTCCATGTCATTGCTGGCCGCCAGGCACTACGGGGTCGTTTCCTTTCGTGGCGGCGCACTCTGGTGACCGTGCACCCCTCGAGGGAGCTCAGCCGTGGGTCATGGGTCTTGAGCATGCTGATGGCGACGGGCAGCATCCGCTCCACCGTGCGGCCGGTCAACCGCCCGTCCAGGAAGACGGCGAGGGCCTCGACCTCGGGGAGCTCGGGCATGATTCCAGCCTGCCTCGGCGGGCGGAGGCGGCAACCGGGGCCGATGGGCGTGATCGCCCGCTGCCCCGGAAGGACAGGATTCACCGGACGCCCATTCGACCGCTCGGCGGCGCACCGCCCACCCGGCCACGACCGCCGCTCCCGCCACCCCATAGGCAACCGTCCCCAGCAGATCGGGATCCCCCACCGCCCGGCCCCCCACATACTTCGCCGCCCCGGCCATGGCGATCCCCAGCCACTCCCACCGCCCGTCCAGCGCCACCAGGGCGACCAGCAGCAGCGCGTACCACGAATACCCGGGCGTCAGCAGCAGGAACGCCGCCCCGGTCACCAACAGCGCGCCGCGCCAGGGCCGTTCGGGGTCACCGCGCCGTAGCACATACCCGGCCACCGCCAGCAGCCCCAGCAGTGCCGCGGGCAGCGCCCAGGAGGCGGGCAGGACGAGCCGCAGCAAGGCGTAGCGATTGCGGGCCGCGGCGTCCTGGTATCCCTCCTCCTCCGCATAGCCGCCGAGGTAGCCGAAGACCGAACCGTGTGAGATCAGCGCATAGGGCAGATAGGCCAGCGCCACGACCGCCACGGCGGGCAGCAGTACGGCCAGGGCACCGCGCCGCCCCCGCCCCAGGGCGCCGGGCAGGGTGACGGCGGGCAGCAGTTTGACGGCGATGCCCGCGCCCAGCAGCGCACCGCCCAGCGCCCGCCGGGTGCCTGGTGCCGCGTCGGCCAGGGTGGCGAAGGCGGCCACGGTCAGCAGCACACCCAGCACATCGGCATGGGCGTTGTTGACGGCCTCGACGGGCACCGCGGGGCACCAGGCCCAGTACGCCGCATGGCGCGGGTCCAGGCCGCGCCGCCGCAGCGCGTACAGCAGCAGCCCCGAGGTGGCCACGGCGAGCACCGCCCCGCCCGCCTGGAGCGGCTTGTGCCGGGCGCCGGGCGGGGAGAGCTCGTGGACCAGCAGGAAGTAGCCCTCGGCGATGGGCGGGTAAATGGTGTGCACGGACGGCCGGTTGATGCGGGTGCAGGCCACCGGGTGCCCGCCTTCCGGCGGGACCCGGAACCGCTCGGGGCCCGCGCAGCCCGCGCCTTCGGGGAACAGCCAGCCGTCGCGCAGCCGCTGGAGCGCCGGGTCCTGGGGTGCGTGGTCATACGGTGAGATACCGGCGGCCTGCACCCGCCCGTCCCAGGCGTAGCGGTAGGAGTCCGAGCTGGTGCGCGGTTCGGCGAGCAGCCCGGTCGCGGCGACGACGACGGCCCCGGCCAGCACCAGGGGCGCCACCTGCCGGGCGGGGACCTTCCGCAGCGCCAGGACGGCCACGCCGAACAGCGCCCAGGCGGCGGCGTACCAGCCGACGAGGGTGACGGGGCCGGTGGTGTAGCCGTCGCTGCGGATGGTCCCGGCGAGTACGGCGGTGAGGGCGGCGAGCGGCACGGCGGCGACGACGGTGCGGTGGATCACGCCGTTCAGCCTGGCACCGGGAGGGCGCGCGGCGGAGGGGTACGGGCCCGATGTCCGCGTTTCGTAAGGTGCCCGCCGACCCGTCCGGGCCGGTGGGCACGGTCTGATGGACGGCATGAAACCCGCACGCCTTCCCTCCTTCTCCGGCCCGCTGCACGACGCCCGGACGGCCACCGCGATCGGCCGGTGGCTGGGGGTGGCGGTCGCGGTGTGCTTTGTCACCGGCGTGCTCAGCCATGTCCTCCAACACCCGCCGCACGCCCTGGCGAACGCGCTGCCCAGCCGCCCGGTCTGGGGCTACCGGGTGAGCCAGGGGCTGCATGTGGCGAGCGGCATCGCGGCGGTTCCACTGCTGCTGGTCAAGTTGTGGACGGTCTATCCACGGCTGTTCACCCGACCCGTGGTGCGGTCGGTGGGGCATGCGCTGGAGCGGTTGTCGGTGGCGGTGCTGGTCGCTTCGGCGGTCTTTGAACTCTTCAGCGGGCTGTTCAACACGGCCCAGTGGTATCCCTGGCCGTTCTCGTTCGTACCGGTGCACTTCGCGGTGGCCTGGCTGCTGTTGGGTTCGCTGCTGCTGCATCTGGCGGTCAAGTTCCCTGAGATCAGGGCTCATTGGCGGCTGCGCTCGCCGGGCACGCGGTCTCTTCCGGCACGGGACGCCGTCGACCGGCGCTCGCTGCTGACCGCCACGGGGGTGGCGGTGGGCGCGGTGACGGTGACGACCGTGGGCCAGTCCTTCACCCCACTGGCCCGGCTGGACCTGCTGGCTCCCCGCCATCCCGGCCACGGCCCGTCGGGCCTGCCGGTCAACCGGACCGCGGCGCGCGCGGGCGTGGCCGAGGAGGCGGTGGGGAGCTGGCGGCTGCGGGTCGACGGACCGCGCCCCTACCTGCTGACCCTGGACGAGCTGCGCGCGCTGCCGCAGCACGAGGTGACCCTGCCGATCGCCTGTGTGGAGGGCTGGAGCAAGTCGGCCCGCTGGACGGGCGTACGGATCCGCGATCTGCTGGACCGCGCGGGCGCGCCGCCGGGCGCGCTGGTCCGCGTCACCTCCCTGGAGCGGCGGGGTGCGTACCGGGTGATGGTGATGCCCCACACCTATGCCCGCGACCCGCTCACCCTGCTGGCCCTGCGCCTCAATGGCGCGGAGCTGACCTTGGACCACGGCCGGCCGGCGCGGATCATCGCCCCCAACCGGCCCGGGGTGCTCCAGACCAAGTGGGTTTCCCGGCTGGAGGTGTTGTGATGCGGGTGGTCCTGGGTGCGGCCGGGGTCGGGCTGATGGGATTCGGCGGGTGGGTGCTGCTGTTCGGCGAGGACGCGCAGGATCCCTGGGCGGTGGCGCGCTGGCTGGCCGGCGCCCTGATCGCGCATGACGCGGTGGTTGCGCCCTTGACGCTGGCGGTGGGCCTGGCCGTGGCCCGGCTGCCCGGACGGCGGGTGGTGCGCGGGACGCTGCTGGTGGCGGCGTCGTTGACGGCCGTGGCCTATCCGGTGCTCTTCCGGCCGGGGCCGGTGCAGAACCCGTCGGTGCTGCCGCTGGACTATCCACGCGACTGGGCCATCGCGGTGGGCACAACTGTGCTGGTGGGAACGGCGATTGGCTGCCTGGGCCGGTGGTGGCGGCGCGGCGCGGCGATGCCGCGGGCACGGAGCCGGCCACGGCGCGGGCCACGGTGATCGCGGCCGCGGCATCGGCCACCGAGGCCGACGGCGTACCGACCGTACTGGCGGGGTAACGCGCTCGCCGCGCGGCCGCAGACCTGACCGGCTCGCCTCAAGACCGGGGCGCCGACTCCGTCGGCCAGGCGCTCACCGGGGAAAGTCCCTGGCCTTGATCTTCGCCATCTCGGTGTCCGGGTCGCCCGGGTTCCGGTGCCACACGATGCCCTCCACCCCATGCCGGGCCTGGAGCAGCACGGCCTCCCGGATGCCCTCGAAGGTCAGCCCGGGCACGGTGAGGACCTCGGCGTCCTGGTGTCGCACCAGCCGGTGCCCGGCACTCCGCTCCGGGTTGCCGTTGATCTTCGGGCCGATCAGCTCATACGTCCCCGCCGGCCAGGGGCCCCGGGTGCCGGCTTCCTCCGCCGCGGCCAGCGCCTCGGCATGGAACCTCGCGAATCCCGACTGGCCGACCGGCTCCCACCCGACGGTCTTGCCGGTCAACTCGTCCGTCTCCACCGGTCGGTAGTCGGCCGGGGCCGCCTTGCCGGGTTTCACCTCACGCCGGGCCCACCACCGGCCGGACTCGTCGAGCATGACGCAGGTGCCGTCGTACTTCCGGGTGGGTGCGCCTTCACCGGCGAGCACCCATGCGCAGCCGGGCGTCACCTCGGGCAGGACATACCGGCGGTCGCCCGGGTCGCGACGGAACAGAGTGGGTATTTTGCGCATGGCCGGTTCTCCGGGTGTTGTCGGTGTTCCGATTGGCCATGGCAACGATAGGGAGTCCGCCGGACCCCCGAAACTTCTTTGACGGCGGCCCCGGGACCCTGTCCAACCCTCCGGCGCGGAGGCTTACTTTGCGGTGATCTTGGCCACGAAGGAATCCAGGTTGCCCGACATGCGCGCAAGGCGCTCATCCAGGGTCAGGGACTCCTCATACGGCACGGAACGCAGCTTCGGCTGCCGCTTGCCCCGCAGATACAGGGAGCAGGCGAGGTCCGCGCAGATATAGATGCCGGCCGTGTTGCCCTCGCGGCCCCGGGCGCCCGCCAAGGGGGCGGCGAGCAAGGTGACCCCGGTGGAGGCATGGGCTGTCAGGCATATCTGGCACATGCTGGACTTCACGGCACTGACGCGTCTCGCGGAGGGCACCCGTAGTGAGATACCCAACGGGTCCTGCGCCCGGGGCAGCACGAGATGCGCCCGCAACGGCGCTCCGGGATCCACCCAGCCCAGGAAGTCCAGGTCCTCCCAGGGCAGTTCGGCGAAATCGATGGGCAGCCGCAGCCGCGCCGCTTCGCCCTTGGTGCAGTTTACGAAGGATGAGCGGATCTGTTTCTCATTGAGCGGTTCCACGAGGGTTGACCTTAGGTCCGCCCCGGCCGGCCCGCATCTCAATATCGGCTGCCGCCCGGTGCCGTTAGGGGGTGTCCGATGGGTCGGTGCGGGCCCTGCGGTGTCTGGTGCGGTGCATC